>DJFO01000420.1:13371-14081 GCA_002432555.1 Marinagarivorans sp. UBA5870 | reverse complement strand
GCAATTTGACGCGGCTGTCGACCACTTCAACTATGTCGAGGCGGTTCAGCAGTTCGTCGATAAAATGCTGGGGGATGCGGCTCATGCGGCAGGTCTGGCGGGTCGGACCGCGTAGATTAAAGCAAAGCCCTGCGCCTTTCGACTGGATTGCGCCGCTCGGTGATGATAGCTATTGAAGCTGGGCTTTGACCAGCTGACTGACCAGTCCCATGTCGGCGCGACCCTGGACCTTGGGTTTGATGGCCGCCATGACTTTTCCCATGTCCGCCGCGCTCTTGGCACCCAGACTTGCGGCAGCCTCGGTTACCAATTGNNGGCAGGTATTCCTGAATTACACCGATCTCGAACTGCTCCTGTTCGGCCAGCTCGGGGCGCCCGTTCTCGCTGTACTGTTTGGCGGATTCACGACGCTGTTTGACCATCTTGTCGAGGATGGTTAAAACCCGGGCGTCGTCCAATTCAATGCGTTCATCAACTTCGACGCGCTTGAATTCCGCAGTGACCAGGCGAAGCACGCCGAGACGCTCTTTGGCTTTCGCGCGCATGGCATCTTTAACCGCTTCTGCTATGGCGTGTTGGATTTCGCTGGACATGATGAGCGCTACACAGAGTGGACATTACCCGCGCAACAAGGGGCTGCGGGATACGAAGTTCCGCCAGGGAAGTGCCCTAGCAGGCGTCCGATCAATACATGCGCTGGAATTTGCGGT
>DJFO01000420.1:2500-13281 GCA_002432555.1 Marinagarivorans sp. UBA5870 | reverse complement strand
CGCAGGGCAATATCGAATGGCTCGTTTTCTTTCAGTTTTACTGAAGGCATATATCTACCTGTTGATTTGAACTTAGCCCGAACGCGTGCGTTCAGGCGGCGCATTTAGGGGCGGGAATTTTATACGCATTAAAAATTGCCCGCAAGGCCCTTTTGAATGTATGTCAGTTTAGACCAGCTGAACCGTCGAAGTGGCCACAGCCCGAGGAAGAAAGTTGGATCGCGCGGAGGCTGTCGGTAATATGGCCGATCCAGGTGATGAGATTGAGCAATAAGCTATGCGGGTATTGGGTATCGAAACTTCCTGTGATGAAACCGGCGTAGCGGTCTACGACACGGCACAGGGCCTGCTCGCCCATCGACTTTACAGTCAAGTCGCCCTGCACGCCGACTATGGAGGGGTTGTGCCGGAGCTGGCATCGCGAGACCACGTGCAAAAACTTCTTCCGTTGATCGAGGAGGTCCTGGCTGCCGCGGGCACTACGGCTGGTGACATCCAAGGGGTGGCCTACACGGCCGGCCCCGGTCTCATAGGCGCTCTCTTGGTAGGGGCGTGTTTGGGACGCAGTCTCGCTTACGCCTGGGGAGTGCCGGCCATAGGTGTGCATCATATGGAGGGCCATCTTCTCGCCCCGCTGTTGGAGGATCAACCGCCCGAATTTCCGTTTGTGGCGCTGCTGGTATCAGGCGGGCATACCCAGCTCGTGGATGTGACTGCGATCGGGCAATACAAAGTATTGGGGGAGTCCGTGGATGATGCGGCGGGCGAAGCCTTCGATAAAACTGCCAAGATGCTCGACCTCGATTATCCCGGTGGACCGCAGGTCGCCCGTCTTGCGGCGAACGGCACCCCCGGCAGGTTCGAGTTTCCCCGCCCGATGACCGACCGCCCGGGCCTGGATTTCAGCTTTAGCGGACTAAAAACCTACACCCTCAATACCATTGTCGAGCACTCGGGGCCCAATGGCCTGCCAGACGACCAGACCTGCGCGGACATCGCGTGGGCGTTTCAGGAGGCGGTGGTCGACACCTTGGTCATCAAGTGTCGCCGAGCGCTGGAGAAAACAGGCAAACGGACACTGGTAATCGCCGGCGGCGTTTCTGCCAATCACCGTCTGCGGGAAAAGCTCGGCCAGGCCCTAGCAAAAATAGGCGCCCGGGTCTTTTACGCGCGGCAGGAATTTTGTACGGACAACGGCGCAATGATCGCCTACGCTGGCGCTCGGCGATTGTTGGCAGGACAGGCCGCGCCTCTAGCAATAGAAGTGTTCCCTCGTTGGAATATGGAGTCGCTGCCGCCGCTGGCGCCTGGGTGAACGCCGCACCTGATCGGCCGGTATCGGAAACCTAACCCGGCGCAGGGTGCCCGATTTCCCTTCTAGTCTTTTTTTAGCGCTGCATATTGGGAATTTCATGGATAAAGTGTTTATCAATGACCTGCGGGTCGACACCATCATTGGCATTTATGACTGGGAGCGTGAGGTCCGCCAGACCGTGAGTTTCGACCTCGAAATGGCCCATGACAACTCCCGCGCAGCACTGACGGACGATATTCAGTACGCCCTAAATTACAAGGCGGTGGCCAAGCGTTTGATAACCTTTGTTGAGGGAAGCCAATTTTTTCTAGTGGAAACCCTGGCGGAGGAGGTGGCGCAGGTGATCATGCGGGAATTTGGTGTGTCGTGGCTGCGGTTGAGGCTCGCCAAACCCGGTGCTCTGCGGGGCGCAGCGAGCGTCGGCGTGATGATCGAGCGGAGCTCAGCCTGATGACTCAAGATGTTTATTTGGGCTTGGGCAGTAATCGGAACGCCGGTTTTTATTTGGCCCGCGCGCTCGACGCGCTGCAGGCGAGCTTCGGCGAACTTCGTATATCGCCGGTTTACGAAAGTGAAGCGGTGGGTTTCAAGGGGTCCAATTTTTACAACCTCGTGGTGCAGATCCGCACCGACCTGTCTGTCGGCGCGCTGCTGGACAGGTTGCGCGCGATCGAAAATGCGAACGATCGGGATCGCTCGGCTCCGAAATTCAGCAGCCGCACGCTCGATATTGATATTTTGCTGTACGGCGACGCGGTGGGCGACATCGATGGAGTGCGGCTGCCGCGAGAAGAAGTTCTGCAAAATGCGTTCGTTCTTCAACCGCTGTTCGATCTGGCGCCCGATTTGCGGCACCCGGAAAATAAACAAACCGTAAGGGATTTGTGGGCCCTTTACGACAAGGGGAAACAGCGTTTGTGGCGGGCGAACTTTGAATGGAACGGACAGCGCATTTCGCACAAAGCTTGAGGCGCTGCGCCATTCAGGGAAGGGCGCTGCTTCGGCACTCCGATGTTTCGAGCGCGGATGCTTTGGGAACTACTAGAAAAATTTTTCCGTCTTAATATTTCGCGGTGACATTTGCCCATTTGCATGGGTACCAGTTGAAGCTGCAATCAAATTTCCGTAGCGGTGCGCATAGCAAATAATTTCGGAGTTTTTTTCTTATCGACAGTTTTTGCGAGTCGGGTTCCACCTCTATCGTCAGCATGCCGTTGCGCGTCAAAACCCGTACGTAGTTCGCGAAAAACAAGACCGAGAATAAAGTTAAAATCAACGGCGGCGTCTATTGACGCAGCGAGCGTCCGCCGTCGACCGTAATGATTTCCCCTGTTATATAAACGGCATCGGTAATCAGGAACAAGACGGCGGAAGCAATGACATCCGCCCCCCCGAGTTTTGCCAGAGGAATCTGCCGCAGCTTCTCCGGGTCAGGTACTTCCTCGCCAGTGGCGCTTTCGGGCCATAAAATCGCACCTGGGGCTACGCCATTTACCCGCACCGCGGGGGCCATTTCCAAGGCGAGACTCTTCGTGAGCATAATATTGCCGGCTTTGGCTATGGAATAAATGCTATGTCCCGGCATAGGCCTAGCGGCAAATATATCGCTGATATTGACGATGCAGCCGCTGCGGCGCTCAAGCTCTGGGTAAAGTTGCTGGCTCAGGAAAAACGGTGCTTTCAAATTGCTGCCGAGCAAATTGTCCCATTGCTCTTCGCTGGCCTCCGCCAAAGGCGTGGGAAAAAATGAGGAGGCGTTGTTGATCAATGCATCGACTCGTCCCCAGCTGCACAGAGCATCCCGCGCCAGCGCCTCGATTTCTTTCAGGCAATTGAGGTTGGCAGTCAACACCGCTGCGCTTGCGGGCCGGACTAAATTCAATTCGGCCGCGAGTTGAGCGGCGGCGGCCTGGGAACTGTGGCAATGAATCACTAGATTCCAACCCGCACGATGTAAAGTGCGGCAGATGGTGGCTCCTATTCGGCGAGCGGCGCCGGTGATTAATGCGACGCGGGGATTTTCGGGAACGCTCATGTGTGGTTTTCCTGCCATTGCCGTTGGAATTCTCTGGCGGCCCTCACGCGCTCCAGATGCAATTTCTGCCCGAGTTCGGCACCGGCAAACCCCTGTTCCAGGAGATCGGTAACCTTGACCTGCACACAGGTGTTGAACGCCTGTGCGAAATAATCCGCTTGCGGATAAACGCGGTCTTCCAAGCCGGTCCGGCCGCGGGCGTCCGCCTCGCAGCAGAGGAGAAATTCCGCAAAACGCGCCGGTCGCCGGAAGGCATCCAAGGCTTCCAAGGTTTTTACTAAAGTGGCAGGTTTAAGTTCGAGCACCCTGTGGCAGTGGGTATGAAACTCCGCCACCGCCAGGGCGAGGTCCCGGGCGACCTTGGGCACGGCAAGCCGCTGACAGAAGTCGCGGATCAGGGGTAGGCTGCGCTGTTCATGACCGTGGTGGCGCGGCAGTTCCTCCTTCGGCGTTGTGCCTTTGCCGAGGTCGTGCAATAGGGTGGCGACTCGCACGTGCACGGAGCGGCTGAGTTTGCAAATCTGCTGCAGAGCGAGCAGAGCGTGGATGCCGGTGTCCACTTCCGGGTGAAATTCAGGTCGCTGCGGAACGCCGAAGAGGGCGTCCAATTCCGGCATCACCCGGGCGAGGGCGCCGCAGTCGCGCAGGGTCATAAAAAAAATTTCAGGGCTCTTCTCCATCAATGCCCGGCTCATTTCCTTCCAGATACGCTCCGGTACCAGGTGATCCACTTCACCGCTCTCGACCATGGCGCCCATGAGGGCGAGGGTTTCGGGTGCGATGGAGAACCCCAGGTGGTGATAGCGAGCGGCAAAGCGGGCGACGCGCATTATGCGCACCGGGTCTTCGGCAAACGCCGGCGACACATGGCGGAGTATACGGTTGTCCAAATCTTCTCGACCGCGGAAGGGGTCCACCAGATTTCCTGCGGCGTCTTCGGCTATGGCATTGATGGTGAGATCGCGGCGAATTAAATCCTGTTCCAGAGTGACATCCGGTGCGGCGTAAAATTGAAAACCTGTGTATCCCGGGCCAGTCTTTCGTTCCGTGCGGGCGAGCGCGTATTCCTCTTTAGTTACCGGGTGTAGAAATACCGGAAAATCTTTACCTATGGGTTTATATCCGGAAGCGGCGAGTTCGGCGGGTGATGCACCCACCACCACCCAGTCTTTTTCTTTTACTTTATGGCCGAGCAGTTTGTCACGTACGGCGCCGCCGACAAGAAATATTTCCATGTTTGCTGTTGACGCTGGTTAGAAGTTCCGACACACTCTAGACAACTTCCGGTCGAATTGCCATCGTTGGGTTTGACCGAACCTTTTCTGGAAGCCTAAGCTCATGATCCTGTCCCGTCATTCCATAGATACATTGCGTCCGGCCATCGCGAGTCACGTGGTGCTGCGCCGTTTTGTGCGTGTGGTTTGGCAGCGCCTTCTCAGGGCGCGTTGGTGGCCGGAGCGAAGTGGCGGATAGATAAAACCCGAAATTTCCAAAGGCCGCAGTATATTAGCGGCCTTTTTTATGCGCCGCGAAAATGCTGCTTATTTCGCAGGAGCATAATATGCAGGTTGCCGCCGCCTATATTCTGGTTGTCCTAATATGGTCAACGACCCCACTCGCCATCCACTGGAGCAACAGTAGCCTTACTTTCGTCAGCGCCATCACCTTGCGCATGGTGCTTGCTGTGCCGATCTGTTTCGCGCTGTTAAAAATATTGCGCGAGCCCTTGGTTCGTCAATCGCGCGATTGGCTCGCTTTTGCCGCGAGCGCGCTCGGCCTATTTCCCAATATGTTGCTGATATATTGGGCCGCCCAGTATGTGCCCTCGGGCTTAATGTCGGTAATCATCGGGAGCTACCCATTTTTCGTCGGCCTGTTCTCCCTGCTGATCTTGCGCGAAAACGCTTTTTCTCCCGCAAAAATTCTGGCACTGGTGCTCGCCGTTTTGGGTTTATGGACAGTGCACCGGGAACAGATGGCGGCGGGAGCGGATTCCGTCTGGGGAGTTGCGGTTATAGTTCTGGTGTGCGTGATTTGGGGGTTCAGCTCGGTGGTGGTAAAAAAATTAGCAACGGACGTGAGCGCGCTGCGGATGGGCACTGGCAGCCTTTTGGTGGCATTACCTTTTTTTCTATTGGCGTGGCTGTGGATGGACGGAGAAATACCTCGAGGGGTAGACGCGAAATCCCTCTGGGGCGTTTTTTATCTGGTTTTAGCCGGGTCGGTGGTGGGACACACGCTCTGGTTTTATGTCCTGCGAGCGTGCAGTGTTGTCAGCGTTTCGCTGATCACATTGATGACGCCTGTCATGGCCCTCACCTGGGGCGCCCTATTTGCTGGTGAGACATTGACAGCTCAGACTTTAGCGGGAGCCGGGCTGATCATTACCGCCCTGGCAATTTACCAGGGTGTGCTGACAAAGTTGGCCCGTCTGCTGCGAATGGGCTTAGAGCGCGTCGGCAAAGCGAAGGGTGGTGCCTGTCCCACCGCTGATATGGACTGATATGGACTAAGACGGTTCGCACCTGCTGCCCGCGATCGCTGCGCTTGACGATTCACTGAAGTTTGGCCGCGGCTACTAGCCACTGGATCACTGATCTATACTCGACAGATAAACGAGAAACGAGGTTGGTCTTCCTGTACCGGCCGGATTTTTGCTGAATTTTGCTGAGGTATCACCTCGAGGCGTGATCAGGACCCATTGTGTGAGTGATCTGGCACAACAACAAGCAATTCGTTTGTCCAATACATTGCTGGCTGCTGCCGGTGGGCTGGTCCTGAGTTGTTCTCTCATTTACGCGTTTTTGGTTAGCTATGTTCCTTTGCCGGGGAGACTTCTCGCTTTGGGGCTCGGTGTTTTCTGGGTGGTCAACCTGTGTTTCGTAGCGCTCGTAAAGAGCGGGTATAACTTGCGCTTTGCAGATCCCGCCATGAGCCTACCCCAGATGTACTGGGCTACCTTTTGCAGCATGTTGGGTCTGTTTTGCTCGCAACATATCGACATAGTTTTTTATTTATTAATTTTGATCACCCTGGTCTATGGGATTTTCAGAGCCTCTGAGCGCCAGTTCAATGTGCTTTGCATATATGTAATCACGGGCGTGCTTCTAACACACGGGTTGCGCGCGTGGGCGTTTGCCAGCCCGTTTACTTGGGATACCCTCCTGCAATGGCTCACCTTCAGCTTCGGCGTTGTTACTCTAACCCGTTTATGTCAGGCCATAGTCACGTTGCGCAATCGCTTGCGCGCCCAAAATCTTGAATTAAAGAACGCCCTTCAAGCCAAAAATTTTTTCCTCGCGAATATGAGCCACGAAATACGTACACCAATGAACGGTGTGCTCGGCATGTTGGGCGTTGCGTTAAATTCCGATCTGCCAGAGGAGACAAGACGCTACCTGGGAGTGGCTCAGTCCAGCGCCACCGCGCTTTTGACCATTATCAACGACATACTGGATTTCTCCAAAATTGAAGCGGGCAAGTTGCAGATATGCCCAGTTGCATTCGATCTGGAACAGTTAGTCAACGAGGTCATCGCCGCCTTTGCCGCTAAAGCGGAAGCCAAGCAGCTCGATCTGATTTTGGACATGGCGCCCACGATCCCGACAACGGTCAAAGCCGACCCCGTGCGTTTGCGCCAGATCCTCACCAATCTGCTCGCCAACGCGGTGAAATTCACCGAAAAGGGTGAAGTCGTGGTGGCGGTAGAAGCGATCGACAATGGCGGTCTGCGGTTGTGTTGGTCGGTTACAGATTCTGGTATCGGCATAGCGCAGGAAAAACAGGCGGAGCTTTTTGCGAGTTTCACTCAAGCGGATTCCTCCACCACGCGGTTATACGGCGGCACGGGGCTCGGCCTCGCAATCTGCAAACAACTCTGCCAGTTGATGGGCGGGGACATCCGCGTCGAAAGCCAGTTGGGACGCGGCAGCCGGTTCTCCTTTAGCTTACCCGTGGAGGTGGCCGAGTCCGAGGGCGTGCAGTGGAGAGCCTTAGACCCCGAGGTACTCTCCGGAAAACGAATCCTGGTGGTGGATGACAACGCAACAAACCGCCTTGTGCTGCGCAAGCAATTGGAGCATCGCGGCGCCCAGGTCGGGGAGGCGGACGGCGGCGAGCACGCCATGTCTCGGCTGGAGTCACAGGAGCCTTTTGATCTAGCGCTTCTGGATATGCAGATGCCGCGCATGGACGGGCGGATGCTGGCGGAGCGCATTCGCGCTCTGCCGGTTCGGCGGGACCTGATACTCTTGCTGCTGAGTTCGGGTCTTCAGGATCTGGATCCGGACGGGCTACGGGCGCTTGGGATCAGCGCTTGCCTGCACAAGCCTATTCCGCCGCAGCGCCTTTACCGCGCCCTCGTCATGGCTTTGGCCAACCGCGGCAAATGGGTCCAACCCGGCCTGTTGGAACTGGACTTCGCGATCGCGGGAACTTCGCGAACTGGCAGCCGTCGGCCGCTACCCGAGAACCGGCGGGATGCCCGGCTGTTATTGGTGGAGGACAACACAACCAATCAGGAGGTTGCGGAGCTGGCGCTCGACACTCTCGGTTACCGCACGGAAATTGCCAATAACGGGCAAGAAGCGCTGGATTTGCTGCGGGAGGCGCAAGCGCAGGGGGTTCCGTTCGATTTGGTCCTTATGGATTGTCAAATGCCGGTGCTCGATGGATACGAAACCACCCGGCAGATTCGTCAATGGGAAGCGGAGAAAGGCCTAAAGGCGGTAACAGTCATAGCCATGACAGCATATGCCATGAGCGGCGATCGGGAAAAATGCTTGGCGGCCGGCATGGACGATTATCTCAGCAAACCCATACAACTGGAGGTGCTGCAGACAAAACTGAACGACTGGCTGCGGCCTTCCCCGCACGCCCTGGCTGCCGATTCCGCCCGGCCCATGGACTCCTTGATTTGGGATGCGGCTGCACTGGCGAAATTAGTGCGGCAGAAAGAAGACCGCATGCAGAGATTGTTGATATCTTTTTTAGCCGGATTGGATGCAGTGGAGCGGGAAATCATTCAGGCGCTGCACCGGCGCGATTGGCTGTTGGCCGCACGTCAAGTTCACAGCCTCAAGGGCTCCGCCGCGAACCTGGGCGCGCGGGCGCTGCCGGCGTTTTTGGCGGAGCTGGAAGAGAAGTTGCGGCAGGAGGCAGAGACCGACGTCGCCGCGGTAGCCGAAGAATTGCAAGCGCAGCTGCTGCGTTTGCGCGGCGCCATGCAGTCGTATCTCGACGTTAATTACCGGCCCCACGTTTAATCCCGGCGTAAGCCGCCAAGGCCGCTGCGCGTGCGCCCTCGTGTTCAATGATGGGTTTGGGGTAATTGTCACCGAGCTGGACATTCGCCTCTTGTAGCACGGCGGCGGGCGCACGCCAGGGCTGATGAATGTGGCGGCTGGGCAGGCGCTTGAGTTCGGGCACCCAGCGTCGAATATATTCACCGTCTCGATCGAATTTTTCACTTTGCAGAACCGGATTGAAAATTCGAAAATAGGGCGCTGCGTCCGCACCGCAGCCGGCGACCCATTGCCAACCGGCGGTATTGTTGGCCAAGTCCGCATCCACCAGGGTGTCCCAAAACCACTTGGCGCCCGTCAACCAGTGAATGCGCAGATGTTTTGTCAGGAACGACGCAACTATCATGCGCACACGATTGTGCATCCACCCCGTCTGCCACAGCTGCCGCATACCGGCATCCACTAAGGGATAACCCGTTAGACCCCGCTGCCATGCCCGCAATCCGACGGGGTCGTGACGCCAGGAAAATTCGGCAAAATGTGCTCGGAATGGCGCGGTCGGTGTTTGCGGCCAGTGGTGTAGGAGGTAGTGGCTGAATTCTCGCCACATCAGCTGGCGCAGGTAGGTTTCGGCAATTCCTGCGGGTGCGCCGCCGCTGATATCGCGCCAAAGTCGGCGTGGACTTATTTCGCCGAAGTGCAGGTGCGGTGACAGGAACGACGTGCCCTCGACCCCCGGCAGGTCGCGGTCGTGCGCATAGTCAACCAACCGCTGGGCGAGGGTCTCCCGCAACTGTGCCTCCGCCCCCGCTTCGCCGGGCTGCCATTGGTTGAAACCTCTCGCCCAGTTGGGCTTCTTCGGCAGCAAATTCCAGTCACTCAACTTTTCGCTGGGCAGCTTTTTCCTATACCAGCGAAAATCCGGCGGCGGGTCGGCCGACACGGACAGGAGATTCAAGCAATGCCGGTAGAAGGGCGTGAACACTTGGAAAGGCTTGCCTTGGCGATTAAGTACTTGATCCGGTTCGAGTAAAAGTCGACCCGAATAACGTTTACATTCCACGCCCGCCTCAGTGAGCTGCTGGAAAATCTCAAGCTGCGTCTGCGCCAGCCAAGGCTCGTAGGCGCGACTGAAATACACTGTGTCCGCGCCAACCGTGCGCACAAGGTCCGGCAGCAGCCGGACTGCTTTGCCACTGCGCAGCACCAGGCTGCCGCCGATTTCCCGGAGGGATTGTTGCAGGCTTGCGAGACTGTGGTGCAGCCACCATTGACTTGCGCCCCCGAAAAACCAAGGGTCCGAAGGATCCAGGATAAAGATCGGCAGTACCTGATCGTGTTGCCGCATGGCCGCGGCCAATCCCGGAAGATCATGCAAACGCAAATCTAGGGTGAACCAATATATTGCAGTGCTCATGAGGCAATGGCGGCCGGTAGAGGAAAAGGACAGGGAATACCGTCAATTCCGGTTGAGCGGATGAGCACCCCGCTGCTGCGGGGTTCAGTGATCTTCTTTGTCTTTACTGGGGCAGTGAAAACTTTCGACTATTTCATCATCGCGCAGGGAGTGGAGATGCACATCGAACCCCCAAAGGCGGTGAATGTGCTTCAACACTTCTTTAGTGGAGCCTTCCTCCAGCGGCTGGCGATTGAACTGCTGATGGTGCAGCGTGATGGACCGATCGCCCCGGACGTCGACTTCGTATATTTGAATGTCGGGTTCCCGATTGCCCAAGTTGTACTGTGCGGACAAAGCTTCGCGCAGCGCGTGGTAGCCGGCATCGTCATGAATGGCAGTGACATCGATGGTCGGATTTTCATCGTCGTCCAGGATGCAGAACAGCTTGAGATCCCGCATCACCTTGGGTGACAAAAACTGCAGGATAAAGCTTTCATCCTTAAAATTTCGCATCGCGAAATCCAGCGTCTCAAGCCAATTGCTGCCGGCGATGTCGGGGAACCAGCGCCGGTCTTCCTCCGTCGGATTGTCACAAATGCGACGTAGGTCGGTGAAGATGCTGTAGCCCAGCGTATAGGGATTGATCCCGTTGTAGTGAGGGCTGTCATAAGACGGTTGATAGATGACGCTGGTGTGAGACTGCATAAATTCCAGCATGAAGCCTTCGGTAACGAGCCCGCGGTCGAACAGGGTGTTCAGCAGCTGGTAGTGCCAAAATGTTGCCCAACC
>DJFO01000420.1:2120-2470 GCA_002432555.1 Marinagarivorans sp. UBA5870 | reverse complement strand
GCCAGGGCTCGAGCAAAGGTGCTTTTTTCTCAATGAAATAGAGCAAATTTTCTTGCGGCTCATCCGGGAAACGAACTTTTTTCTTCTGCTTTCTATCGTGCTCGTCCACAGGAATGGTTCGCCACAGATCATTGATCTGCCGCTGCAGGTACTCTTCGCGCTCCTTTTGCCGCAGTTCTTCCTCCTGGGTGGAGATAGGGTAGGGGCGTTTATAGCGGTCGACACCATAGTTCATGATGGCGTGGCAGGAATCCAAAATGGCTTCGACGGCCTCGACGCCATATTTTTCCTCGCATTGAGAAATATAATGTTTGGCAAAAACAAGATAGTCGATGATTGACGAGGCGTCG
>DJFO01000420.1:0-2115 GCA_002432555.1 Marinagarivorans sp. UBA5870 | reverse complement strand
GCCTGCATCATCATGGTATTTTCTTCCATTAAATACGCGATGCAGGGATTGGAATTGATCACGATTTCGTAGGCTAATCCCATTTGGCCGCGATTGTAAGACTGCTGTACATTCAGAAACTGTTTGCCATAGGACCAATGGCTGTAGCCAATGGGCATGCCGACCGAGGCATAGGCATCCATCATCTGTTCAGAACTGATAATCTCGATCTGGTTGGGGTAAGTGTCCAACCTGAATTCGGCGGCGACCTGCCCAATTGCCCGGTCATACGCCTGGACCAGTTCAAAGCTCCACTCCGAGGTGGTTGAAATAGGGGTATTGGAGCGCGTCATCTAGGCAACCTTTTTCTGAAACAGCTGACGGAAAACTGGAAATATGTCGCTGGCGCTGACGAGCTGACGCATGGCAAAAGTATGCGGAAAATCCTCGAGCACCTTCTGGTAGGCCGACCATAGAGCCTGATGGTCGCGCGAGGTAATTTCGATATAGGAGAAGTACTGGAGCTTCGGCATCAATTTTTCTGACAAAACCTTGTAGCAGACGGAAGAGTCGTCGTTCCAGTTGTCACCGTCGGACGCCTGGGCGGCGTATATGTTCCATTGTTCCGGTGGGTACCGCTCGCTGATAATCTCATCGGTGAGTTTCAATGCGCTGGACACTATGGTACCGCCAGTTTCCCGACTGTAAAAGAACTCTTCTTCATCCACCTCTTTAGCGCTGGTGTGGTGGCGAATAAAGACAACCTCAGTGTGCTCATAATTGCGCTGCAGAAACAGGTAGAGCAGCAGGAAAAACCGCTTGGCAATATCCTTGGTGGCCTGATCCATTGAACCCGAGACATCCATGATGCAAAACATCACTGCGCGCGATCGAGGGACAGGGTGTTTGACGTGCAGATTGTATTTTAGGTCGAAATCGTCGAGCCAAGGGACTCGTTGGATCTTCTTTTGCAGTTCGGCAATTTCCAGCTGAATTTGCTTAAGCCGCGCCACCTGGTCGGGTTCCGTTGCCGCAGCGAGAGTTTGTGCCTCAGCTTCCAATTCCTTCAGTCGGCGGCGTTTGCCACCGGTGAGGGCGATCCGGCGCGCGTTGGCAGCGCGCAGCGATCGAACTATGTTGATCTTTCCGGGCGTTCCTTCATTGGCTATACCGGCGCGATGTAATTTAAACTCCGTATTACCGGCCAGGTGCCGTTTGACGAGGTTTGGCAGGGCGAGATCCTCGAACATGAAGTTGAGAAACTCTTCCTGCGTGATATTAAAGGCGAAGTCGTCCATTCCTTCGCCTGAGTTACCTGCGCCCTGGCCATTGCCGCCTGCCCCGCCGCCGCCGTCAGGGCGCTTGATGTGGTCACCGGTCACAAATTCCCGATTGCCCGGCAGCACGCGGTTTTTTTTGCCGCCCTGCCCGTGGTGGAAGATCGGCTCGCCGATATCTTTGGCGGGTATGCTGATCTTCTCGCCGCTGTGGATATCCGTGATAGAGCGCTTGTCAATCGCTTCGGAAACCGCTTTCTTGATGTGCTGGCGATAACGCTCCAGAAATCTTTGCCGATTGACAGTGCTCTTGTTCTTGGAATTTAACCGGCGATCGACAATATAGGTCACTCGGGACTCCTCAATAAGTTATTGCGACTTGCGAACTCGTAAATACCATTCGGACAACAGGCGCACTTGTTTTTCCGTATAACCTCGGTCAACCATTCGATCGACGAAATCTTCGTGTTTTTTCTGGTCCTCTTTCGAAGATTTGGTGTTGAAAGAAATGACCGGCAGCAGCTCCTCTGTATTGGAGAACATTTTCTTCTCAATAACAGTACGGAGTTTTTCGTAACTGCTCCACAGGGGATTCTTGCCGTTGTTGTTCGCGCGCGCGCGCAACACGAAGTTGACGATTTCGTTGCGGAAGTCCTTCGGATTGCTGATACCCGCTGGTTTTTCGATCTTTTCCAGTTCCTCGTTGAGCGCTACGCGATTGAGGATCTCGCCCGTTTCCGGATCTCGATATTCCTGGTCCTGAATCCAGAAGTCCGCGTACAGCACGTAGCGGTCGAAAATGTTCTGGCCGTATTCGCTATAGGATTCCAGGTATGCGGTCTGGATCTCCTTGCCGATG
>DJFO01000272.1:14468-17994 GCA_002432555.1 Marinagarivorans sp. UBA5870 | reverse complement strand
AAGCGCTTTAAGGACGCCGCGGACACTTTTGCCCACTACATAACGCTACATCCGGAATCCGAGCATGGGCCTGAATTCGCCGTGCAGATGATCGAGGTTTACCAGACCGGTGGATTTCCCGAGCAGGTGCTGCCCGCCAAAGAGGACTTTGTCCGGCAGTACGGCGTCGACAGCGCCTTNNTGGGCCGCTCGCAGTGAGACCCAGCGCCAGGCGCTCACGCCCCGGTTGGAAGGGTTTCTCGACGAGCTCTCGAGCTACTATCACGCCGAGGGTCAGGCCCTGCTGGCGGCGGAAAAAGGGTCTCGACAACCGTCAAAATCCGGCCGCCGGCCCAAGGTAGAACCGGCCGCAGCCGCCCCGCAATTCCTCAAAGCCGCCGGCTACTACGATCAAATGCTGCGCACCGTCCCCGCGGGGTCTCGGGTGCCCGAGATCACTTACCTGATGGGCGAAGCTTATTACGAGGCGGGCGACCTGCGCCGGGCGATCGCGGCCTATGAGAAGGTGGCCTATGAACTGCTCGACACGCAGCGTGGCGCAGCCGCCGGCTATGCCGCCATCCTTGCCCTGGATACGCTGCTCACCCAGGCCCAAGGCGACGCCGCCTTGCGCGAGCACNNGGCGGTAGCCATCGCCACCCGCATCGCCCAATGGCAACCGCCGCCGGAGCCGCAGCTGCGCAAAACCGCGTGGCTGATTTTGGCCCACAGTCAATTTGACGCGGCCGACTATACCAATGCCGAAGCCTCCTACCGCTCCGCGCTGGCGCTGATGCCCGCCAACGACCCGGATCGCGCCCAGATTACCGAGCGCATTGGAGCCAGCATGTTCAAGTCTGCCGAACAGCAGGTGGCCGCCGGCAATGTCAGCGGCGCTGTAACACAGCTGCTGCAGATAGACGCGGCCGCACCGGGCAGCGATCTCGCCGCCCGCGGCCAATACGATGCCGGTAATTACCTGATGGAACAGAAGGACTGGGCCGGCGCCGAGCGGGTATTCGTCGACTTTCAACGGCGGTTCGGGAAGCATCCATTGGCGGCNNCGAAATTGGCCGTGATCTATCAGGAAACCCAGCAGTGGGACAAAGCGGCCGCGGTGCTGGCGGTAATGGCGAGCAGCAATGCCGACCCGGAAGCGCGCCGGCAGTCCCTCTACCTCTCCGCGGAGCTCTACCAGAAATCCGGCCGGCTGAACGACGCCGCTGCACGTTACGCCGACTACGTGAAAACCTATCCCAAACCCTTCGCCCTTGCCATCGAAGCGCGGTACCAATTGCTGCAGATCGCGCAGCAACAGGGCGACGTCAAAGCGCGCCGGCAGTGGCTGACCCAACTGATCGATGCGGACGCCCGCGCCGGCGGTGATCGCAGCGACCGCTCCCGCTATCTGGCCGCCTCCGCCAGCAGCCAACTCGCCGGCGAGGCCTTCGACCGCTTTGAGCGCATCAAGCTGACCCTGCCCATCAAACAGAGCCTCGCCGCCAAAAAAGCCGCTTTGGACGAAACCTTGGCCGCCTATAAAAGAGTCCTGGACTACGGCGTGGCGGAATTCGTCACCGAGGCCAATTACCGCATTGGCAACGTCTACTCTCAATTGAGCCGCGACCTAATGAATTCTGAGCGGCCGAAGGGGCTCGATGAATTGGCGTTGGAGCAGTACGAAATTCTGCTGGAAGAGCAGGCGTATCCCTTCGAGGAAAAATCAGTGGAGCTGCTGACGGCGACGGCGGAGCGGTCGTGGGAAGGGCTCTATGACAAGTGGGTGAAGCAGAGTTTTGTGGAACTCGGCAAAATGCTGCCGGCGCGCTACGGCAAACGTGAATCGGCCGGCGAGGTGAGCGATGGGCTGCATTAATTTTCGCTGGCGCCTCGGTTGCTGGCTGTTGCTGATTGCCCTCAGTGCGGGTTGCGCCAGCAAAGGCAAACCCAAAGAATCGGCCGATGCCGCGGCATCGGCGGCCGCGGCAGCATCCGCCGGACCGCAGATTCCCAACCCCTACCTCGCCCAGGACGTGAAAGCGCCCGCGGCGACGCAGTCCGCTTTTCGTATTGCGCTCGTCAGCATGCAGAGCGAGGACTGGGAGGTGGCGGAAAAACAACTGCAAGATCTGGCGGAGGCGAATCCGCAATTGTCCGGCCCGCTCGTCAATCTCGGCATTGTTTATTGGCGGCAGGACAAGTTGGCCGAAGCAGAACAGACTTTCACCCGCGCACTCGCGACCAACCCGCTCAACAACGACGCCTATATTCAGTTCGCGCTGTTTGAGCGCGATCGCGGGCGTTTTGCCGAAGCGGAAAAGCTGTATTTGAAGGCCATTGATGTGTGGCCACACAACGCGGCCGCGCACCGCAACCTAGGCATTTTGTACGATCTTTATATGGGTAAATTCGACGCGGCCATGCGGCACTATGAAATGGTGCTAAAGCTGTCGGCCGAACCGAACAAGGAGGTGGAAGGTTGGATTGCCGATTTAAAACGGCGGATGGCGGCGGGATGAGCGGCCTAACGTAAAGGCGAGGTTGGGTATTAAGTGGATCAAATATGAAAAAAACGTTTTTAATTATTTTTTTGCTCGCCATCGCCGCTACCGCCCTCGCTCAGAAGGAAGGCGTAGTCGTGCTGAGTGAAACGGTCACCGGTAACCAGGAGCAGCCCAAGGTGCTCTATATTGTGCCCTGGCAGCCCGCGAACGACGACACTATTCTTAATCAACCGCTCTCCACCAAACTACATCGCGATTTATTCGCGCATATCGAGCGCCCCGAACATCTGCGTGAACTGCAGTATCTGGAGCAACTCGCGCCTAAGGGGGAGGAATGAACCACAATTTTTGTGCGCTGTCTCGACGGGTACCCGCCGAGAGCAGTTGCAGCAATTCTGAATTCAATTTTTATTTCGGAGGCCGGATCCATCATGTTTAACGACGCAGTGAAATTTTTTCAGGAAGGTGGCTTTTTCATGTACCCAATAGCCCTGGTGCTGGTGGTTGGCATGTCGGTGGCGATCGAGCGTTGGATCTTTCTGACCATAGCGCGGAACGCCAATCGCCGAGCATTCGATCGCATCCTGCCGTTACTGAAAAAACGGGACTACAGCGCGATCATCGAAATGGCTCGCACTTCCACCGCGCCTATAGGAGGCATCATTGCCGCGGGTCTCGCACGGATGCAACATACTCCGCGGCGAGACGAGATCGAATACGCGATGGAGGAAGGCGTGCTCGAGACAGTGCCGCGGCTGGAAAAACGTACGGCGTACATATCGACCTTGGCGAATATCGCGACCCTGTTGGGTCTGCTTGGCACGATCGTCGGCCTGATTCAGGCCTTCACCGCAGTGGCCAATGCGGACCCAGCGGAAAAGGCGGCGCTCTTGTCGAAAAGTATCGCCGTGGCGATGAACACCACTGCATTCGGGTTGATTGCGGCTATACCGCTGTTATTGCTGCACACCGCGATTCAAAACAAAACCACGGAAATTGTCGACAGTCTTGAGATGGCAGGGGTCAAGTGCCTGAATATCATT
>DJFO01000272.1:12002-14458 GCA_002432555.1 Marinagarivorans sp. UBA5870 | reverse complement strand
ATTTTTTGGTCAGCCGCGCATGCGCATAAAAAAACGCAATCGTGAAGAGGCGGAGTTAGAGATTACCTCTTTCATGAATTTGATGATTATCCTGGTGCCGGTGCTTCTGATGAGCATGGTCTTTTCCCATATTTCCGTGCTCGATCTGAAATTGCCGGACCTGGCAGCGGAGCCGGGTTCTGCGGCGGAGGCGCCGGAGAACCAAATGCTGGAGCTCGTCATATTGCCCGACCGGTTCGTCGTGAATTATCCCGCTGGCGCACCTCTTAAAACAGTGCCGCAGAAAGACGGCGCCTATGATTACAAGCTGCTCTCCGAAGTGCTGCAGGAGGTGAAGCGATTGCTGCAGGAAAAGGGGATCGAGAAGCGTGAGATTTTTATTTTATCCCAGCCCGACACTGACTATCAGACACTGGTATCGGCGATGGACACAGTGCGCTCATTTAAGGCGGTCGTAGCGGCATCCTTAGTCGACGCGGAATTGTTTCCCGAGGTTTCTCTCGGTGACGCACCGGCGGCGGCGGAGGCTGCACCATGAAGCAGTCCATGCATGCCCGGCGTATGGCGCGGCACCACAAGCGAGCCAAGTCTCAGTCGAAACTGAACCTGGTTTCCATGATGGACATTTTCACCATTCTGGTGTTTTTCCTGCTTGTGAATTCTTCCAATGTGGAAGTGCTGCAGAATGACAAAAGCATAAAATTGCCGAATTCCATCGCAGACAAAAAACCCGAAAACAACCTGGTTGTTTTGATCAGTCAGGACAATATTCTGATCAACGGCCGGTTGGTGGCAGATGTAAGGTCCGCGCTCGCCGCCAGTGGTGAAGAGATCACCCCGCTGAAGCAGGAGCTGGATTATCTAGCGGCACGCAAACCTTATTCGTCACCAGAGGAGCAGGCAAAAGGCCGTGACGTTACCATAATGGCAGACGCGAAGCTGCCGTATTCCCTGCTGAAAAAAATCATGACCACCTGCGCTAAATCCGAGTACCGCAACATTTCTCTCGCGGTCACGCAGTTTCCGGAAAGTCATGCCGGGCCGGCGGAGGGAGGTTGAACGTGGTTGCGGCTGCTATGAGAAATTATGCACCTGAGCTGGAGCTGCCTTGGAGCGATGCGCTCGAGGAGGACAAACGGTTTTGGCGGGTGCTCGGCTTGCTGCTGTTGCCGGCAGTTTTGTTGAGCATAACGATTCCGTTAGTTTCTCTGCCCGAGCCCAAGCGGGAGGAGCTCGAAAGGCTACCGCCCCAGCTCGCGCGGGTGGTGATCGAGCAAAAAGAACTGCCGCCACCGCCGCCACCGGTAGAGGAGAAAAAGCCGGAGGAGAAGCCGGTGGAGGAAAAGAAACCCGAACCGAAACCAGCGGAAGAAAAAAAACCCGAACCCAAACCTGTGCCAAAACCGCCCGAATCTCAACCTGCCAAATTGCAACGGGCGGTGGAACAGGCCAAACAGAGCGGCGTGCTCCAATTCGCCGATGACCTGGCGGATATGCGCGATGCATTGGATGTAAGCGACGTGAAGACCGCCAGCACCAATCCCGTGACCCGCAGCACCGGCGGCGCCGCACAAGTGGAGCGCAGCTTTATCACGAGTGGGGCCCAGGCCAGGAGCGGCGGAGTCAATACCAGTGCCCTGAGCCGCGACACGGGCGGTGTCGCCCTCGGTGGACGCGAGACCACGGCGGTGGCGAGCAAGATGACCGACGTCTCCGCCGCGGCGGCGGAAACCCGCGCAGGCGCCGCCGCATCATCGCGGGAAAAACCTTTCCGCGGCGATCAGGCGATTCGCCAGAAAATGGAAGAGGCCAAGGGGCGGATTTTCGGCATTTACAACCGCGCCCTGCGGGAAAATCCGTCGCTGCAAGGTAAGGTCACATTCAAACTGGTGATCGAGCCCAACGGCTCGGTGTCGAGTGCCCAGGTGGTCTCCAGCGAATTGCAGGATCCCGAGCTGGAACGCAAGCTGTTGGCGGCGATTCGCGGCATCCAGTTCGGCACGTCCGACGTGCTCCAGACGACGCTCAATTATTCGTTCGAATTTTTGCCCTTCTAACCCCCAGGCGGTGGTCGCGCTGCCCTGCGCCGCCGACCGCCCGGCGGCCCGGCCGCTGGGGCTTTGCATTTTTTGATCTTCCCCGCAGTGAATGCCCGGCAATTGCTATAGAATCGCGTCGGTTCTTCTATTCCCCTTCAGAATAAGCGGTGATCTCTTATGAATAGGCCATTCGTATTTGCCCTGGCTCTGCTGCTCTCCGCGTGCGGCGGTCAGTCGGGTTCCTCGAGTTCGAGCAGCTCGAGTTCGTCGTCTTCCTCCAGTTCCAGCTCTTCCAGTTCAAGTTCCTCGTCCAGCTCGAGCTCCTCAAGCTCCAGCGGCGTAACCAGCAGCTCCAGTTCATCGAGTTCCAGCTCCAGCTCCAGCTCTAGCAGTTCCTCCTCAAGTTCCAGCAGCTCG
>DJFO01000272.1:8365-11969 GCA_002432555.1 Marinagarivorans sp. UBA5870 | reverse complement strand
GAGCAGTGTTCTGCCAGAATTTCGAGAGCCTCTCCGGCGACGAGCTGCCCGCCGGGCTGTCGTTCCGCAATTGCGGCGGCAATGGTTCGAGCTACGACATCACCACCAGCGGCGCCCTGCGCGGCAGTGTTTCGGTGGACGTCACTTCGCCAGGCAATTTCTGCGAGGCGTGGCTGGATGTGAATGCGGTGCAGAATTTGCCGAAAGGCTACGTGCGGTTCCTCGTGCGGGAGCCGGCCGCCAAGAGTGGCCTGCAATGGTTCATGCTGGTTGAAAACGGCCCCAACGCCAACAGCAACGGGCAGTCCATGCGGATGCGGATTTTCGACGGCAATATTCTCGCCTGGAACATGGAATCCGCTGGCGACACCGTATCGCCGAATTTCTTCGATCCCGCGCAGCGCCNNGGCACTACCGCCTGTTTCGAACTCTTCTACGACAATGCGGCAGAAATCATCCGCGTTTCAATGAACGGCACCCCGGTGCCCGGTCTTGAAATCGATAACAACGCAACTACCGGTTTCGACCAGCGCTGGTTGAGCTCTTTCGGCGGTTCTTTCAACGTTGATGTGCGTCTGGTCCGCCTCGGTTGGCACGGAACCGCCAGTAACACGCTCAAATACGACGACATAGTCGTATCGCCCAATCCCATCGGCTGTAATTAAAACCGCCGCCCACCCGCGGCGAGCGACGCCAAAAGCCGGCCCTAGGGTCGGCTTTTTTTATGGCTGCCAGAGGCGGATTTTCGCTAAATTGTTTTTTGACTACATGGTTGTGGTTCATTTTCCGCGGATTGTTATATGCTTCTGCCGCTCACTCGCCCATCGCCTTAGGAGAAGAACATGATTCATATTTCCCGCCGTGGTTTGATTTTGGGTTTGGCCGGTGCTTCGGCCGCTTCACTGACCGGCCGCGCCTGGGGCGCCAAGCCGAAGAAAAAATTGGGGGTCGCCCTCGTGGGGCTCGGGCTTTACAGCCGGGATCTTTTAGCGCCCGGTCTGCAATTGACCGAATACTGCGAACTGCGCGGCCTCGTCACCGGCAGCCCCGAGAAAATCCCCGAGTGGGAGAAAAAATACAAAATCCCCGCCAAAAATATCTACACCTACGAAACCTTCCCGCAGATCGCCAACAACCCGGACATAGACGTGGTGTACGTTGTTGTGCCCACCTTNNTGTCTGGTGCGAAAAACCCATGGCCATGTCGGTGGCGGAGTGTCAGGCGATCATAGATGCCTGTAGTAAAAACAAGGTGAAGCTGAGCCTCGGTTACCGCATGCAGCACGAGCCCAATACCCGCACGGTCATGGAGTTCGCCAAATCCAAGCCGTACGGTGCGATCAAAAAAGTGAAAGCGGAAGCGGGCTATGCAGGTAAAGGCGCTCCGGCAAACGACTGGCGCATGGACCGCAGCAAAGGCGGCGGTGCGATTTATGACATGGGTGTCTACCCGATCAACGCCGCGCGTTACGCGACCGGCCTCGAACCTGTGGCCATTACTGCCCGCTTCGAAAATGACCTGCCGGAAGTTTTCAAACTGGCGGACTCCACCACCCTATTCGATTTGGAATTCCCCGGCGGCCTGATCGCCAACTGCATGACCAGCGTAACGCGTAACACCAATCATCTTTTGGTGACGGCGGAAAAAGGCTGGTACGAATTACAACCCATGCAGGCTTATACCGGCGTTAAAGGTCGGACCAGCGACGGCAAAGCTCTCGATAAAACGGTCGTCCATCAGCAGGCTCAGCAGATGGATGACGACGCCCTGGCTATTCTTAACAATACGGAGGTGCTGGTACCGGGCCGCGAAGGTTTAATGGATATCCGAGTGGTCGAGGGCGCCGTGAAGTCGGCCTTAACCGGCAAGCGCGTCGAGCTGGGCTAACCGGCGAGCGCCGACCGCCCGCGCCGGCGGCTCCTACGGCAGCCGGGCCCGCAGCTACACTGTTCGTTAGCGGCAGGAATCAAGGAACAGCAAAAACAATAATGGGTGGACTATGAACGAACGACTGGCGGCGCTGGGCAAATGGCTGGTGGTAAGCTTTTTCGGCTTTTTCGGCTTTTTCGGCTTTCTCGGCTTTCTCGGCCTTCTTGGACATAGCGGGCTGGCAACCGCGGGGGAAATCGCGGTGCCGCCGGAGCTGGAAAATTGGCGCAGCTGGGTAATGCACGACCACCCAGACATCCAATGTCCCCACTTGCACAACCAGGCCCAGCGCACCTGCGTTTGGCCCGGTCAGCTCGATCTGCAACTCGGCGCCGCCGGCGGGCAATTTGATTTCACCGTGGAAAGCCTGCGGGAAACCTGGCTGGTGCNNCGGGAGGACAAACCCCAGGTGTTGCTGCCGCCCGGGCGCCATCAGCTAAGCGGTGTCTGGACCTGGACGGCCATGCCCCGCACGCTTCCAATACCACAGGCTACCGGCCTGCTCAGTCTTTCCTTAAACGGCGCTCCCGTACCCAATCCGCTGCGTGCGAGCCCGGGCGAGCTTTGGCTGCGCGGCCAGCAGGAGGAAGCCGCCGGGCCGAGTGGCGACAGCCTGGAAATCAAAGTCTTCCGCCGCATCGAAGACGGCAACCCAACCCTGGTGGAAACCTTGGTGCAGCTGGCGGTGAGCGGCCGCGAGCGCGAGGTGCAAACGGGGCCGCTGCTGTTGGCGGGCTTTCAACCGCGCTGGTTCGACAGCGCGCTGCCGGCGCGCCTGGAAAAAGACGGCCGGTTGCGGGTTCAGCTGCGTGCGGGGCGCTGGGACATTCGGCTGCTGGCGCATGGCGAGCGAGCTCTGGCCGAACTGGGGTTCGCGCCGACCAACGATCTTTGGCCGGCCCAGGAAATCTGGGTATTTCAATCCAACACCGCGCTGCGCACAGTGCAGCTGGACGGCTTGGCTGGAATTGATCCAAGCCAGACTCAGTTGCCGCCCGAGTGGCAACATCTGCCGGCCTATCTGGCGGAACCGGGTAAAACCCTGCAGGTGCGCGAGCTCCATCGCGGGGATCCCAACCCGGCGGCGCATCAGCTCACACTCGATAAAAACATGTGGCTCGACTTCGAGGGCGGCCGCTATACGGTGAAGGACTTGATCCGCGGCTCCTTCAGCGCGAGCCAGCGCCTGGACGCGGCGCCCGCTTACGAACTCGGCCGGGCGGAACAAGAGGCTCAGCCGCTTTCGGTCACGCGCCTGGCGCCACAGGGTCCTCGCGGCGTGGAGATTCGCTCCCAGCAGTTGCAGCTGCTGGCGGTCAGTCGCCTCGACCGCACCGCCGCCATGCCGGTGAGTGGCTGGCAGGCGAATTTCAACCAGGTGAACACCCAGCTCCACTTGCCGCCGGGCTGGTCCCTGCTGCACGCGACCAGCGCCGACCAGGTCCACGGCAGCTGGGTGGGCAATTGGAGCCTGTGGGAAATCTTTTTGATTGTGGTGATCGCGGTGGGACTGGGCCGCGCGACGCGCCCTGCCATAGGTGCCCTGGCGTTTTTCACTCTGATACTGACGTACCAGCGCAGCGGCGCTCCCGCGGTCATCTGGTTAAATTTTGCGGCGGTCTTTGCCCTTCTGCCGTTTGCCAAAGGGCGGTGGCACCAGTGGCTGCGGCGGTA
>DJFO01000272.1:0-8347 GCA_002432555.1 Marinagarivorans sp. UBA5870 | reverse complement strand
AGAGGTGGTTGTGAGCGGAATTCGCGCCTCGGACGGCGATTTTGCCTCGGCGTCCGCGCCGGAAGCCTTGAGCGACGCTGCCGACGAGTACGTGGAACGCAGTATGGCGAAGCGTATGGTGGGGGTTTCCCAAGCGGTCAGCTCGCCGCCGCAACAGCAAAATTACGATCCGGGGCAGAAAATTCAGGTGGGGCCCGGCCTGCCCGACTGGCGCTGGCATCAGGCCAGTTTGCGCTGGAGCGGACCCGTGACGGCGGAAGAAGAAGTGCAGCTGTATCTGGCGGCGCCCTGGCTCAACCGCATCGGCTACGTCGCGGCGATTTTGTTGCCGCTGTGCCTGGCAATGTTGCTCCTGCGGCAGTTCGCCGCGCAGCTGCCCGCCTGGCCGGTACGCTTCTGGCCATTTAAAGCCAGTGCCGCTCTTCTGCTGGTGGGTGCGCTTCTGCCCGCGCCGCAGCTCGACGCGCAAGTGCTGGTGGACGAAGCGCTGCTGAAAACCCTGGAGACCCGACTGATTCAACCGCCCCCCTGCCTGCCGGATTGCGCCGCCATCGAAGCTGTACGTATCGACGATGACAACGACCAGCTCCGAGTGCGGATGAAAGTCCACGCCGCGTCCGATATCGCCTTCCCTTTGCCCGCCCAGGTGGACGCTTGGTATCCGCAGAACGTGGTGGTCGACGGTCGCAACGCCGCCTGGCTCAAAAGCCAGGACGGCCGACTTTGGGTGCGATTGACCGCCGGCGCCCACGAAGTGGTGTTGCAGGGAAGTACCTCAGGTCGAGAGCAAATTGCGCTCGTATTTGAACTGCCGCTGCACAATGTGCAAACCAGCCTGCGCGCCTGGCGCAGCAGCGGGGAGCCCAACGCTGCGCAACTGAGTCAAGTATTGCAGCTGCAGCGCGAACAGCTGCAGGCTGAGGCAGAGGGCGAGCGGCTTTTGCCCGACCCTATCCCGCCCTATGTTTCGGTCAGCCGACAGATCTCGGTCGGACTCGAGTGGACGGTCACCACCGTGGTTGACCGCATAGCGCCCGCGGACGGTGTGATCAACCTAGCGGTGCCGCTGCTGCCGGGCGAGGCCCCCAGCAGCGGGCAGGTCAAAGACGGCAATATGGATGTGCGCCTGGCAGCGCAGCAGGCGAGTTTTACCTGGCAATCAACGCTCAAGCCATTTGCCGAGTTGACGCTGGTCGCACCGGAAAACCGGCCGTGGGCGGAGGTTTGGACCCTCGACATTTCACCGAGCTGGCACGCCGCCGTCACCGGTGTCCCCGCGGTGGCGGGCAGCGCGAATCGTTGGCAGCCCTGGCCGGGAGAGTCGATCGCTCTGGCCATAACACGGCCGACAGCCGTCGAAGGGCGCCAATTGAGCGTGGATGGGGTTGAATTAACCCAGACGGTTGGCAAACGCGCCGACAATTTCGCCCTGCAGTTGCAGGTGCGGGCCACGCAGGGCGAGCATTACGACCTCCCGCTGCCCGCGGGGGCGCAACTGCAACGGGTGCTGATCGACGGCAGCGAGACGCCGATCAGCCACAGCGAAAATCGGCTGAAGATTCCCGTCAATCCCGGCACCCATCAGATTCAGGTGATGTGGTTGACTGCCGGCGCGGGCGGCCTGCAAACCGTCATGCCGGGACTGGATCTCGGTATGCCCGCGACCAATTTGCGTCTGCGGATGAACCTGCCGGCAGACCGCTGGCTGCTATTCGTAGGTGGCCCCGCCGTGGGACCCGCGCTGCTTTTTTGGGGCGTCCTGATTGTGGTGCTTCTGCTGGCGATTGGGCTTGCGCGAAGCGGCACCACTCCGCTGAAAACCTATGAGTGGGTACTGCTGAGCCTTGGAGTCGCGACCATCAGTCTCTACGTGCTCGCGCTGATCGCCGCATGGTTTATCGCGCTCTATTTCCGTGGGAAGCGGAGTAGCGAACCAAAAGATCACCTGTTTAACCTGCTGCAGATCGGCCTCTTTTTTCTCTCGCTTGGTGTATTCGCCGCGCTCTTCAGCAGTATTCCGGTGTCGCTTCTGTCCCAACCGGACATGCTGGTGGTCGGCAATAACTCCAGCGCAACTCACCTCCAGTGGTACCAGGACCACACGGCGGGCGCTCTGCCACAAGCGTGGGTCGTGACCTTACCCATTTGGGCCTACCGTCTCGCAATGCTCATGTGGTCCCTGTGGTTAGCGTTTGCGCTGATGCGCTGGCTGCCTTGGGCATGGCGCAATATAGGCGTGCAGGGCTACTGGTTCACACCGGTGAGACAAGCTCCCGTACCGCCTCAATCTGAAGATAAATGAGGGCAGCGTCGCTGCCCGTTCGCCGGGTCCGCCTGCAATGAGGCTGCTGATTTGATTTCGAGCAGCGAGTTGCGGACCCGATCACAGGCGAATTTTTAAGCGTTTGGCAAGCTTGGCAGACTCGCTTGTGATTTCCGGAACGCTCCTGCATATTGCGTGAATTTCGACGACAGCGTGCCCTGTGCAGGCTAACGATAATAAATGCTTGAGGTTCGCCCGTGGAATTTCTGATTGCCGCGTTCGCCGGTTTATGCCTGATTGTTTTGCTGCTGGTCCTATATTTTGGTTACGGCGCCGCGTGGGCTGAAATCGCCGGTGCGCCCGTCGATTTTGCCGAGTTCGGCGCTTTTTTTGGCGGCGTTTTAACGCCTCTGCTGCTGTGGATCACTCTGTTTCTTATCCTGCACAGCTTGCGGGTCCAAAAGCGCGAGTTGCTGAAGCTGGCGCAGAGCACCGAAATCCAGGACATGCTGCGGTATCTTGCGCGTTACGATGACGATCTGACCCACCTCTTGCGCCGCGAAATCGTCAATGGCGACCCGACGCGCAAAGCCGAATTCGGCGATTATGTCGATAGCACCTTGGTATTCCCTAAAGCCCCCGATAGCTTTTTTAAATCCGCCATGGATAAATTGTTGCGCCTCACGGCGAATTATTGTGAAGCCATAGGGGCGTCCAGAACCGTGCTCGGCGGTAATTTTATGTACGACGTCCACGACAGCAAGGCGCGCGATCTCGTGGTGTGCCTGGACAAACACAAGGAGCACCTCTCGCCGATGGCGCGTCAAGCGCTCTCTTTTTGCAAAAAACACCTGGACCTTAAGAACGGCCACTAAGGTCGGCCGAATTGGTGTTGCCAGGTTTTTTCTTCCTCAGACAAGGTCTTGATTGATCCCCATAACGCCGCCGCGGGACCGGGACGGGTTGCTGTCCCACCCAGGCCGCCACCTAAACCGGCAGTTCCTCAATCGCAGACGTGACATCTGGACAACCTGAGCATTGGGTTCTTCCTTCGGTGGCCTGTACATTTTCTCGTCAAACGACAGCTCGACCACTCTTACCTTTTAGAAACCGCTATAGAAACCGCTATAGAAACCGCTCCTTCTGGCGCGCGGGTTGAGCAGTGCGGCAGTCAATTGATTATCCCTTCATCAACCCGTGTCTCCAGTCGAGCGGTCGTGCCGAATCCTTTCGCAGGTTTTGCGCCGACCCGGCCGGGGTGCTTATTTGTATTTTCACAATATGTTTTTATATACAGTGTTGCGTGATGAGAAGTTTCATTGAAAAAAACCATCTATGCCGGGATTTTCTTTGGGTTTTCCCTAAGTAATTGATCGGGAAGATATTAATTTATTTCGTTCGT
The DNA here is from genome assembly GCA_002432555.1 of Marinagarivorans sp. UBA5870. The sequence goes on along the minus strand of DJFO01000272.1, from coordinate 4,682 downwards.
TTGATCGATCCCATCGAAATGCAAAGAAGTGTAAACGTGTTAAATAAATAGAATTTACTTCTGCTAGTATCCGGCCGGCGACGTCGTTCCGAATCGGTGTCGCGATGTTTCATATGACCTATCAACAGGAGTAAGGACTATGAATTCCCATTTATTTATGAGCTCGGTTGTCGCGCTCACAGTGGCTGCCTGGTTGAATCCAGCGCACGCCCGCGTGAGCTGCAACCTGCATTCGCAGAACCAGTGGGCGGATGGATACAGGGTAGAGTACGTAGTAACTAATACGGGCGACAGCGCTATCGACAGCTGGTCCGTCAATCTGAATTTCGCCGACGATCCGCGAATCATTGAGGCTTGGGGTGCCAGCGTGAGCGGGACACCTTTGGTCAACGCACGCAACTTGACCTGGAACGGATTTTTGCCGCCCGGCCAAACGGCCAGCTTTGGCATGCGCGGCTCGCACAGCGGGAATTTCACTGTGCCGGACTGCGTCGATGCCAGCGCGCCAATATCGGCGGTGCCGCCGCTCGACGCCACACCGATCGAGTCCATTTCCAGCAACTTTGGCTTCGATTGGCCGGCGGTCCCCGGCGCGGTGAAATACCAGGTGCAGGAAAGTGTGCTGGATGAAAACGGCGAGCCCACCACCTGGACGACCGTCTTCGAAACCGTGAACAATTCCGCCGGCTTCGGCTTTCACGCCCTCGGACGTTTTGGCTATAGGGTTAATCAATGCAATGCGGCCGATCAATGCAGCGATTTTAGCGCCGTTAAAAAGGTCGCGGTTTACCGCATAGGATTTGTCGACAGCAACATAGCCACCGGCGATTACACGGTGCAGTGGGAAGCGGGCAATCCCGACAGCGAATTGTTGGAAAACGGTGTGCCTATAGCTGGGCCGGGCGCAAGCGGCTCCATCACCCTGACGAATAAACCGAGCGGCGTATTTACTTACTCGCTCAGCGGCTTGCAGTTGAGCACCTCTATCGAGATCAATCGAGTGGCCGCGGATATCGATGTGGATCGCTCGCTGTTCGTCCACGACGAGGCCACCCTCGACGCGGCCGATTTTAGTTTGGCGAGTGTTATGAATCAGCTGGCCTCTCAGTTGACGGCGGGCAACCCTGCAGATCCTATTACTGGCGTGGACCTTTTCGCCCGTATGTGGGACGCGCAGAATCCTGCCGATCAATCCGCCGGTACCGGAGTGACGCCCTGTGGCCCAACCTTGAATGGCTTCCCTGTCGAATGTCGGCCGGATCCAGAAGAGGGCAAGCAGGCCTTGGATCCTGCGTTATTTCTCGGGCAGTACCGGGCGATTGGCCTCGTCAACCGTTTGGATTTGTTGAATCGCGCCGACCTTTCCGATTGTGGAGAATATCGGATGGTCTACGGCTTGCAAAATGCGGGCGGTCGCAACTTCATCATTTTCGAAGCGGTGGTACCCAACCCAGTGCCCGGTGATGCGAGTGGCTGCGCACCTATAGTCAACCTGTGGCACAGTCTGTCGAGCGAAAGCGACGCGGCGGTGCGCGCGGCGAGATTGCGGGATTTCTACTTTAACGGTATCCCGGCCAGCAACGTGCGCCCGGTGGTTGATATTCGCAATTATCAGGAAGGCACAGGGCAGATTCGCACCAACCAGTTCATCGCCTTCAGCAGTTGGAATTTGAAGGAGTATAAAGTCGCGAATGACAATGGCCTCAACACTTTTAAATTGGTTACGGTCAAAAGTAATCCATTCGGTGAATTGTTCAACGCGCAAAATTCCGATCCCCGCGCGGCGGCTTTCCAAAACGATTTTGTGGTGCGCTTGCAGTCTCTCTTGGGTAACGATCTCTCGTTTATCAGCTTGAGCATGGGCAGTGACGCGCACAACAATGGCCAGAGCCATTCCAGCGGCGGTGTTNNCGGCGGTGACGCCACGGAAAATGACTTTCTCCTGCACTTTAATAACGGCAGTTTGGGCAGCGGCTTTGAGCAGGCGATTAGCAGTCGACTGGCGCAGTTCAACAGCACCCTCACGGTCACGCAGGTGATCAACCGCGCCACGGCCATGACTTGCGGCGGCTGCCACTTGCCCAGCGGTTTCGGACTTACCGCACCCGACGCAATTGGTCCCGGGCAGAGTTGGCCGGATTCTGGATTTTTCGTGCACGTGCAAGAGAATCCGATCGACGGCGTATTTCGTCTCTCACCGGCCCTGACGGACGTTTTCCTTCCGTCCCGGCGCGACGTGATGGAAACCTTCTTGTTCACCGAGCAATTGGAAAACACGCCGGCGCCTTCGCCAGCACCGGAACCGGAACTAATTCCCGCCGATGAGAACGCGGACAAACGCTCGGGCTAATCGATTCGAGCTCAAAAAAACGGCGCTTCGGCGCCGTTTTTTTTGCCTTGACCCGCTGGAAACTATTGGTCAAGCTTAGCCGCCAACAGGGCTCGGGCAGAAACTTAACAAGGTAGAACTTAATAAACAGAACTTAATAAATAAGGTACGTCATGAAAACTTCATTCATTTCCTGGTTGATTTTATCGACGGCATTACTGTTTGGCTGCGCTAAGGTGGCGGTACCGGAAAAACCAGTCACCGGGCCGAATGCCGCCGCCATCGAGCGCGAAGTGGAACGATTGCTCGGGCTGCTGACCTTGGAAGAAAAAGTTTCCCTGGTGCACGCCAACAGCAAGTTCACCGTGGCGGGCGTGCCGCGCCTCGGCATACCGGAAATGACCTTGAGCGATGGCCCCCATGGCGTGCGGGAGGAGATCGCCCGACACAGTTGGGATTCCGCCAACTGGGATACAGACTTCGCCACCTACCTGCCACCGCTTACCACAGTTGCCGCTAGCTGGGATCCGGCGATGGCCCGCCTGCATGGCACTGTCTTGGGCCGCGAAGCCCGACACCGGAAAAAAGACATCATCTTAGGCCCCGGCGTGAACCTGGCGCGCCTGCCGCTGTACGGCCGCAATTTTGAATATTTCGGGGAAGATCCCTATCTCGCCAGTCGCTTGGTCGTACCGGAAATTCAGGCCATTCAGGAAAATGACGTCGCAGCCTGCGTCAAACATTATGCCCTCAACTCACAGGAGCTGAATCGTGTCGGCGTCAACGCTCAGCCGGATGAACGCACCCTTCGAGAAGTGTATTTGCCGGCCTTCGAAGCGGCGGTGACCGAGGGCGGCGTCTACTCCGTAATGGGGTCTTACAACCAGGTTTACGGCACCAATGCCAACCAAAGTCCTGTTCTTGTGAAAGAAATTTTAAAAGGTGACTGGGGTTTTACCGGCGTGTTGCTTACCGACTGGCACGTAGACATTAACACGCGCGATGCTGCACTCAACGGCCTTGACCTCGAAATGGGTACGCACGAATCCGATTACGAGAATTATTTTTTCGCGCGGCCGCTGCTCACCGCAGTCCAAAAAGGTGAAATTCCGGAAGCCGTGCTGGACGACAAAGTCCGGCGCATATTGCGCCTGCAACAGCGGGTGGGGATGATGTCCGATAAGCGTCAAGCGGGCGCGCGCAATACCCCGGAACATCGCGCGGCCGCTCAGACCATCGCGGAGCAGGGAGTGGTGCTGTTGAAAAACGATAGCGGAGTCTTGCCACTCGACAAAACCCGCATTCGGAAAGTGTTGGTTATGGGGCCCAACGCGAACCTCGCTCATGGGCGGGGCGGCGGCTCCTCCCAGGTAAAGTCCGAATATGAAATCACACCGCTCCAGGGGCTGCGAGCCGCGCTTGGTGATACTGTCGAAATTCGCTACCTAATAGCCGCGGAAAACGGTGAAGTACAGCCCATTCCCGCGGACTTTATTCTCACCCGCCACGGCGGCGCAGGCACCCCGGTTTGGAACGCGGCGCTATTCCCTGACGCGGCACGCCGCGGTCAACCAAAGCTGGAAGAGTGGCCCGCCTCGCAGGTGCGCCTGCCAGCGGGCTCGGAGATGCACCATATAGTGCTGCGGGCGCAGGTAAAACCTCTGCAAAGCGGCGATCATCTGCTCAAGCTGCAAGGCCAGGGCAGCGCACGCCTCAAAATTGATGGCAAAGAAGTGCTCGCGGCGCGGCAGTTGGGCAAAAAAACGCACACTCAAAAACTGTCCCTCGATGCCGGTCGCGAGTATCAATTCGAGCTGCATTACGATGGCAAGCACAATGTGACTCTCGGATGGGAAGCGCCCGGCTTGCAGATCGCGGCGGAAAAAGAATATGTCGCCGCCGCCCGGGAGGCGGACGCTGTGCTGTATTTCGCCGGCCTGAATCACAACCACGACCGCGAGGGCGACGATCGGGAAACCATGGCCCTGCCGGGACAGCAGAACGCGGTCATAACAAAACTGGCGGCGGCTAATCCGAATACGGCGGTGGTCATGGTGGCTGGGTCCGCCGTCGAAATGCCTTGGGCACAGCAAGTAAAAGCGATTCTCTGGGGGTGGTATGGCGGCATGGAAGCTGGGCACGCTTACGCCCGCGTACTCCTGGGTGAAGTGAACCCCAGCGGCAAATTGCCAATCACTTTGCCGAAAAAATTGGCCGATACGGCACCCCTGGCCCTGAACGATTACAATCCGCGCGATTCCTTTTACAAAGAGGGCGTTTTTATCGGCTATCGCTGGTTCGAACAGCGCGGTTTAGCGCCTGAATTCCCCTTCGGCCACGGTCTGTCCTACAC
>DJFO01000302.1:19522-20204 GCA_002432555.1 Marinagarivorans sp. UBA5870 | reverse complement strand
CGCGGCGGCCGGTGCGCGCATCCGCTTCAATTGCGCGGTGGTTGAGGCGACTCGGCAGGAGGGTTACCGTCTGCGGCTCAACGATGGCAGCGAATTGCGGTGTCGCGCCTTGGTCAACGCGGCCGGCCCTTGGGCCAACGAGCTGGCGGAGGTGCTCGGTGCGCCGCGTCACGAACTCGACTGGGTGCAGGGGACTCACCTTGTCCTGCGCCGGCCGAGCCCTGCTGGTTGTTTTTACGTGGAGGCGCCGCAAGATCGCCGCGCGGTNNGGGCCGCACGCTGGTGGGCACAACGGAAGTCATACTGCCCGGTCCCACCGCGGCGCCCACCCAGGCCGAAATCGATTATCTGCTGGCGGTTTACAACCATTATTTCCCGGCGAGCCCGCAGGGAGCCGCGGATATTGAAACCGTTTTCGCCGGCGTGCGGGTGTTACCGAAAGACCATCGCCGCGCTAACCAGCGCNNTATCTGGGAATTTACGGTGGCAAATTGACTTCCTACCGCGCGACCGCGGACCGGGTGCTGCAGTTGCTGTTGCCGGTGTTGGGTGCGACGGAGAGATCCGGTGCGTCGACGGCGGATATAGGGCTGGATTGATATGGGTTGTTCACGGCTCCGCGCCCGCGCGGCCCGACCAGCTTCGTGCGCGCGACCAGATGGATTTCCGCCTGCGCGGGAAT
>DJFO01000302.1:17940-19513 GCA_002432555.1 Marinagarivorans sp. UBA5870 | reverse complement strand
CCATAAATCAAAACGCGCTAAAGATGCGTGCCCACTTCCTCCAGTTTTGTCAGCAGGTTTTTCGGCAACGCAAAATCCGTCAGCAAAAATTGCAACTCGTCCAATTTATTTTTCGGCGTGAACGCAAAGGCTTCGCACACTATGTTGGTCTGGTACAACAGCTGACCGTAGGCGCTGACTTGTTTGCCTGGCGCTATGTCGATTTGCTCCTGGAGGGCGTTGCAGATTTCGTCGGGTAATTGCCAGTCCTTGGCAATGGTGTAGCTGAGTTGGGCGGAAACAGTCTGCATCGGCGGGACGAAAGCCTGCATTCCTGGTGAGGCGTCGCCGTTCAACTTGTATTGTTTGCACAATTCGCTGAATAAAGTAATTTTGCCGAGATCGTGCATCAGCCCGAGCAAATAGGCTTTAAAACGTTCGAGGCGGCGGGCTTCGCCGACGATTTCGCAGGCGACTGCGGTATTGAGCGAATGGATCCACAAACGCTGACCCGTTTGGGAAAAGTAGGGCGAATCCCGTTGAATAATCGGTTGCATCACCGCTGCTGACAGCACCGAGCGCAAACCCTCGATGCCAAGTTTGAGGATCGCTTTTTCGATATCTCCGACGTAGGTGGCGGTGGGATTGAAGTAGACACTGTTGGCCAATTTCAGCACCGCGGCGCTCATCACCGGGTCCTTGTTGACTATAGCCACATAATCGCGCACAGAACTTGCCGGATCGCGCAGGCTGCGCAGCAGTTTAGGGATTATGGTCGGCAGCCGTGGCACCGCGTTGATTCGGTGTTCTTTTTTGGCCAAAGCGTCCCGCACCACGCTCACCACCAGTTTTTGCGGCACTGTCGGCGGCTCGTTGTGGGTCCCGGCGAAAAGAAACTGGTGAAAATGATCGCTGCTCTGCTGCTGGCTGAGTTTGCTCGCCTCCTTGATCAGGCCGGCTGTGTCAGCACCCGCGCCGGCGTCCGTTTTGTTCTTGCCATTCTTGCCGAGCACCGAGCGAAAAAAAGAGGCGACTGCCATAGGCGTTCCGTTCCGCAAAAAACCATGGATTGAGGCTCGCTCCGGGTGGAGCCGAACGATGAATTCACTATAGTACGGAATCGCCGGAACGGCTGGCCACGCCGCCCGTAGGGCGACCCGAGTGGTCGTCCGCGGGAATCGCACAGAGGTGGGCCATCTGGAAGATTATTGCAACCTGAAACGCAGCCGGCGCGTCCGCGGGCACCCCCGATGGGGTGCGGGCACCCCCAAGGGGTGCCCCTACGTGCCCTACGGAGATCGGGCGCGCCTCAGCTGCGGCTGCGGGCGGCGTGTTTCGCCCGGATGAATTCGCCGTGGCCCAGGTGAATCAGGTCGGCGACTTTCCGGATGATGTATTCCTCGTACTTGTCTAAATCGCCATCGGCGTAAGCGATGCGCCACATATAGGTCACCAAATCAAATTTCTCCTGCGGGTTGCAGTGCTGATTGATCAATTGGGTGAAGCCATACATGGAGGTCGCTTCCGAGCATTCGTGCTGGGCGAGCGTGACTAATGCATCCAGCTCCGATTCCGGGACCTGAAAATCGCGCTG
>DJFO01000302.1:0-17928 GCA_002432555.1 Marinagarivorans sp. UBA5870 | reverse complement strand
ATGACCGCCACCTCCAGCAGGAGGGCGGCACAGGCGAGGCGCTTTTGGGCCTCGCCCATGGGTCCATGGGCGGCGGAATCCCGCAGCTGAGTCTGGAAGTATGCGCGAATACTGGCAAGCATCACTCTCTCCAAGCCGCGGAAAGCACAGGGCGAGCCTTAGCGGTTAAAACTGCTCAGGTATTTTTCCAAGCTGATCTGGTCCGCGACGAAGCCGCGAATCCCCTGGGCCAGCTTTTCCGTCGCCATAGCGTCTTCATTCATACTGAAGCGAAACTGGGTCTCGGACTCCCCCAGGCGCTCGATGGCGGCAGTGGATTTACCGGGGACCAGGACGCGTTCCAACTTGCCCTGGTCGGCCTCAAGTTCACCCAACAGTTGCGGGCTTATCGTCAAGCGGTCGCAGCCGGCGAGCGCCTCGATTTCCCCGGTGTTGCGGAAGCTTGCGCCCATCACCACGGTCTTGTACCCGTGTTGCTTGTAGTAGTTGTAGATTTTGGTCACAGACTGCACGCCCGGATCTTCCAGCGGAGCGTATTCCTTTTTCTCGGTATTGGCTTTAAACCAGTCGAGAATGCGACCGACAAAGGGCGAAATTAAAAACACGCCCGCGTCGGCGCACGCGGCCGCCTGGCTAAAGTTGAACAGGAGCGTCAGGTTGCAATTGATGCCCGCTTTTTCGAGTTGCTCCGCCGCGCGTATGCCCTCCCAAGTGGAGGCGACCTTGATCAGCACCCGCTCTTTGCGGATACCGGCGGCTTCGTAGAGTTCGATCAGGTGGTGGGCCTTGGCGATGGAGGCCTGAGTATCGAACGAGAGGCGCGCGTCCACTTCGGTGGAGACCCGGCCGGGAACGATTTTGAGAATCTCGCAGCCAATGGCTACGGAGATCTTATCGCAGGCGTCCGCCAAGGAGCGGGTGCTGCCCAGGGCGTCTTTCACCAGGGCGGCGTACTGGGGCATTTGAGCGGCTTTGTACAGCAGCGAGGGGTTGGTGGTGGCATCGAGCGGTTTGTAGCGGCGGATCGCTTCTATATCACCCGTGTCGGCGACCACGTCGGAGTAAGTTTTCAATTGTTCAAGTTTGTTGCTCATAGCACCCCCTGTTGAAANNTGCGCAGTAGGTCCGCGCCGGCGCCGGCGCGGGTGCCGTGTTCGCTGAGGAAACGCCGGAATTTTTTGCCGCCGGGCTCGCCGGCGTAGAGACCGAGGACGTGGCGGGCCATGTGATTGAGACGGGCGCCGCGCCGGATTTGGGCTTCGCAATAGGGGATGAAAGCCTCCAGCACCTCGTCCCGGCTCACCGGTGCGACGGTGCTGCCGTAAATGCGCTGGTCCACTTCGGCGAGCAGAAATGGATTGTGGTACGCCTCTCGGCCGACCATCACCCCGTCGAGACGGTCGAGCATTACCTGGCAGTCATTCAGGTCGTTCAAGCCGCCGTTGATCACAATGGTCTTTGTTGGAAAGGTGCGTTTGAGATCGAACACCCGCTCGTACATCAGCGGGGGAATTTCGCGGTTTTCCTTCGGGCTCAGGCCTTTGAGCCAGGCCTGCCGAGCATGCACGATAAACACATCGCAGCCGGCCGCGGCTACGGTCGCGACGAAATCGTCCAGCGGCTGGCCTGTATCCTGGTTGTCTATGCCGATGCGATGCTTGACCGTCACCGGGATTGATACCGCGGCCCGCATGGCCGCCACGCAGTCCGCAACTAAGGTGGGCTCCGCCATCAGACACGCGCCGATTCGGCCCTCCTGCACCCGATCGCTCGGACAGCCGCAATTGAGGTTGACCTCGTCGTAACCACAGGCCTCGGCAATGCGCGCGCATTCGGCCAGTGCCGCCGGATCGCTGCCGCCCAGCTGGAGCGCCACGGGCTGTTCGGCGGGATCAAATTGGAGGAACCGATCGCGGTCGCCGCGCAGTATGGCGCCGGTGGTGACCATCTCGGAGTAGAGGCGGGCGCGCTTGGTCAGCAGACGCCAAAAAAAACGGCAGTGCCGGTCGCTCCAATCCATCATGGGAGCGAGGCAGAAGCGCCAGTCGCGCTCGGACATGAATGTATCTCGGTGGTGCTTTGGCCGCATAGCTTAGCGGAAGCGGTGGGCGACACCAAACGACCGGTTGCGATGCGTAGGTTTTCCGCGCTTATCCGTATAGAATGCCCGCTCGATTTTGCTGAGATAACGGGGACCTGAATGATTCGAATAACAGGGACAATGGCGGCGCGCGGCGCTCTGCTCGCCGGCCTGCTGCTCACGGCCGCATGTGCCTCGACCTCTCAGTCGAAAACGGCCGCCACTAGCGCCCCGGCGACCGAGACCGCACAGCCCAACCGAGACCCTTGGGAGGGATTCAACCGCAAGGTTTTTGTCTTCAACGACACCATCGACCGTTTTTTTCTAAAGCCGGTTGCCAGAACCTATCGCTTTGTGACCCCAAACCCGCTGGAAACCGGGGTGAGCAACTTTTTTGACAACGTCGGCGAAGTGCCCAATATGCTCAACAACGCCCTGCAGTGGAAGTGGCGTAAGGCGGGCAACAGCACCGGCCGTCTGGTGATCAACACCACGGTGGGTATTGGTGGTTTGTTCGACGTGGCGCGTTACGCGGGCCTGGCGAAGCAGGATCCGGAATCCTTCGGCCAGACCCTGTCCGTTTGGGGTGTAAATTCCGGACCTTATTTGGTGCTGCCGTTCCTCGGGCCCTCCACGCTGACGGACACCGCGGGTCTGCCGGTGGACTGGTACAGCAACCCGATCGCTTATATGCACGATGATGAGTGGCGTCGCGGGCTTCAGGCGCTCAATGTAGTGCAGACTCGGGCCGGCTTCCTAGAGGCCGAAAAGCTTATTTCCGGAGAGAAATATACATTTATCCGCGAGGCCTATTTGCAACGGCGGGAGTATCTGGTGCAGGACGGTAAAGTGGCGGACGATTTTGGCGGGGATGCGGAGCTCGACGAGGATTTCTAAAACCCTCGCCCCTGGGCAGTGGTAACTTTCGGTTGGCAAGTCAGTCCAGGAGAGTGATGATCTCCAGCCCGACGGTAAAATTTTCCGTTCCCGCGGTCGGTCCGCGGCGCACCCGGGTCAAGGCGCGGAGCATTGGGTTGTGCCCATGGTTGGAACTGACAGTGACCTCTAGGTCCCTACCGAGCGGCAGCGGCTCGGAAACCGAGATCAACATGCCGCCCCCGCTCAGGTTGTGGCAGGTCCCCTGGAGAGTTCGGTGCTGATCCAGTTTGACGTCTATGGGCGTATCGACCCGCATGCGGATAAAATTGCGTTTTTCCTGATAATTGCGGCTGGCGAGATTCATAGGTGATCACCTGCAAACGAGAGGTTGATGGACGCTGTGAAATAGACATAATCGCGCTGCGAAGCGTTCGCCGATCGGGCGGCAACGCATGTTTGTTATAGGTTTTTCGGGGTCGTATGAGATTCCAGTGCCGGGCCTTATTGGCTGGCCAACCGCGGCTTGCGCGGTACCCATTTACAGGTTAGTGTATTTTTGCTCGAGCAAGCTTATTTTTTCGAATAACGAGCCATAATCAGGTGATCAATGACTGAGTCGGGCCGCCAGCTGCTGGTAATCGACGACGATATTCTGGTGCGTCAAAGCGTAATCGCTTATCTGGAAGACAGCGGCTATCGAGTGCACGGCGAGCCTAACGGCAGCGCCGGAATTGCGTGGTTTCGGCAGAATCGCCCCGATCTTGTGCTGACGGATCTGCGCATGCCGGACTTCGATGGCTTGACGCTGCTCGGCATGGTCAAAAAGGTGGACCCGGATATTCCGGTCATTGTTATTTCCGGCATGGGCATGGTGGCGGACGTGGCGGAAGCGCTGCGCCTCGGGGCGGCGGATTACCTGATCAAGCCCCTGGTCGACATGGAAGTGTTAACCCACTCGATCAATAAAGCGCTTGCGGTGCTGGATCTCCAGCGGGAAAACCAGCGCTACAGGCGTGAGCTGGAGAAAGCCAATCGAGAGCTGCGCGAGTACGTGCGAGTTCTGGAGCGCGACCAGCAGGCCGGACGCCAGGTGCAGAGCAATCTTTTGCCGCCGACGCCTATGCAATACGGCAATATTTCCGTCGCCCATAAAATTGTTCCGTCTCTTTATCTGAGCGGCGACTTTATCGACTACGGTTTGATCAACAACCGATACCTCTCTTTCTATTTGACCGACATCTCCGGTCACGGCGCCTCGTCCGCTTTTGTCACCGTGTGGTTGAAGCAGCTGGTGCGACGAATCATCCGCGAACGGCGAATTTTCCATCAGCGCGACGCCTTTCAAATCGACGCGGCCGAATGGATGTCCATGATCAACCAGGAACTGCTGCATTCCAAGTTTGGCTGCCACCTCACCTGTTTCGTCGGGATTCTGGACACTCAGACTCGCCAGATGCGCTACGTTCTCGGCGGCCACCTGCCGCTGCCGGTGTTGGTAGTGGACGGTGAGGCGCGGTTCCTCGAAGGCAAGGGCAAACCCGTCGGCATCTTCAAGGACGCCAAGTGGGAAGTCTACCAGGCCACTTTGCCGGAGCGTTTTTCGTTGGTGGTCTTCTCCGACGGTATTCTCGAGGTTCTGCCGCCGCCGGATCTCATCAGCAAAGAGCAGTGCCTGCTAGACTTGATGAGTCGCAACCCGGGTGGTGCGGAAGCCATATGGACGGGCCTTGGACTCGACAAACTGAAGGACATGCCCGACGATATCGCCGTGCTCACCCTCAACTCAGGTGATCCGCCATGAGTTCCGGCCATATTTACGTCGCGGAGCACGAAGGGACCTACGTGATCAAGCTCGTGGGCGATGTGCGCCTCACCCTTTGCATTTCCTTCGATCAATTCATCGCTACCATGTTTGGTGAAGAAAACTTCCGCACGGTGGTCTTCGATTTGCGCGAGGCGGAGGGTATCGACAGCACGACCCTCGGCCTTATGGCCAAAATTTCTATCGGATCGCGCGAGCTCGGTCACGGCGACCCAGTCGTGGTCACCGCCAACCCCAGCATCCGACGTCTCCTGGACTCCATGGGTTTTGAGGACATTTTCGAATTAGTTTCCGAGCGCCCCTTGCCCTTTAACGGGGTTCAACCCCTGATTGAAAATCTGGAAGACGAATCGGCCATCAAAGCCAAGGTGCTGGAAGCGCACCAGATTCTCATGGAGCTAAATCAACCCAACAAAGTCAAATTTCACGAACTGGTGGAAACCCTCCAGGGTAAACACTGAATGTTTCATTGACGCGGGTGTGGCGAGTATGAACCCTTGGTTGGACTTTAGTCTTGTAGATGGTCTGAGCGGTACCATGTGGAAAGGTGACGCGCGGAAAGACCTGCGGAAAGGTGACCGGCGAAAAGGCGACCTGCGGAAGATCGCCGGCAGAGTTCTTTTGTTGACCGCCGTCGGGTTGATGAGCGCTTGCGCGAGCGTGGTCAGCACCCAGGTGAGCACCTTCAGTGCCCCGGCGGACCGGCTGCAGCGCGGCTCGATTCACGTAGAGCCGGCTCAGGCCGATCTCAACCGGTCGCTCGAATTTGCGTGGTACCGGGGTCAAGTGGAAACGGCGCTTGCGGCTCTGGGCTATAAAATTGCCGAGGATCCGGCCGGTGCGGAATTTGTGGCGCTGCTCGACTACGGGGTGGAGCCGATCGATTCCGACCGGGATTCCTATATCAGCACCGGCTGGGGCTTTGGCCGGGCCCGTCATTTCGGCACCAACGTGGTGATCGTCGATGAGCATGAGCGGCAGGAATTTGTACGCCGTATCCACCTGGCGATCGAACGCAATGAGCCGGAGAGCGAGCGGGTATACGAAGTCAGCGGCGCAAGCGAGGGCCGCTGCGGGGTTCTTTCGGTGGTTTTTGACGAGATGCTCAATGCCATGCTCCAGGGATTCCCCGGCGGCAATGCCTCGGTGAAAACCATCTCGGTCCGTGGCGACGCCCGCTGCTGATTCCACGCAAGTTCGCTCTAAGGTACGCCCCGCCGCGGTATGACCAGGGTCGCAATTCAGTGAGGCGGCGTGTCTACGCCTGCACAATTTCTGATCAATCACATCTTGTGCCCGCAGACCGCGGGCGTTTCGTCACATAGACTTCTCCGGTCGCCTCGAACAATTGTTGTAATCCGCCTTTAGGCGGCCTAGAGTCGGGGGCCTTTGTCATCCCGGGGGAGCGCTAGTGCAGCACCTGACCGATCTCGTTGTACGCATCTGCAGTCTGCGCACCTTGGTGGCGTTGACGGCGGTGTGGTTGCTGGCCCACGCCCCGCAACCTCAGTGGTTTCGCCACGCTCAAGAGCTGGTCCAGGCACATTTGTTTCGTCTGGGACTGCACCTAAGCGACCTGCCTTCGCCCCAGACTGAACTCACCATAGTGCATGTGCCCGATACGGATTACGAACGCTGGCTGGCGGATCTGCCCGGTGCAAGCAGTCTAACGCAGCTGCTGCAGGCGGGGGATGAGCGCACCGTGTATGGCTTGGTCCTGGAGCGGCCCCTGTCGCTCTTGCAACCGGCGGCGGAAACGCTGCTGCGCGACATTCCCGCCGGCCGGCTGCGCGAGCCGCAGGTGAGGGAAATAGAAGCGCTCTTGGCGCGCCGGGACACGCTGGTGAGTGCCCTGCGGTCGCCACAGCTGGTGCTCGGCCTGACGGACCAGAGTTCCCACCTCTATCGCCGGATCCCAGTGAAAGAGAGTTTCGCCGACTACCCGCAGCCGCTGCGCGATTGGCTCTGGCCCTGGCCGGATCCGCCGCCCGCGACGGTGCTCAGTCCGGTGCTGCAATACTTTCCCTTGGACAGCGCCGTCCGGCAGGGTGAGCGGCTCGCCCTGCTCGAGGGCGACCGGGTGATACCCACTTTTCCTCTGCGGTTTTGGTCGGTGGCCCATAGGTTCGGTCCGGGCCCGCTGGCGGAGGTGGAGCCCTTGCTGCACTGGCAGAGGGACACGGGTTTTGTGCAGGGTCTCGCGCGTATTTCCACTTCGCCGCGCGGTTACGTTGTGCCGGTTTATGGTCCTATGTCCGAGATCCGCGCTTCCATGCGACAAATCAGTCTTGCCGCGGCCCTGAGTGGCGGCCTCTCCGGCGGGGTATTGATCGGGCGCGACGGCAGTGCGGTGTTGGAACAGGCAGGCCAGGTAATAGCGTCGCTCGGCGATAGCGCGTTCCTCTTTGAGCCCGTGTGGTGGTCGGCGGCCCACAAGGGGCTGCTCGGCAGCTATACCCTCTTGTTACTACTGGGCATAAGGCGGTTACCACTGCGGCTGTTGCTAGGTCTCGCCGGCGTCTGCCTGGTCGGCGCGACTGTATTGCAGGTTGCGGGGCAAGTGGTCGCGGGTTGGTGGCTGCCCGTGGGTGATCTCCTTGTGTTCGGCCTGCTTGCGCTGCCGGCCATGTTTGTTTCGCGCTGGCAGTTAAGAGCGCAGACCCGCGTCCTAGAGCGCGCCGACCGGGCACAACTCGCCCTGGCGGAGAGCTGTATCGCCACCGGGCAGTTGGATATCGCCTGGCATTACACCCGCGAATGCCGCAGTTCAACGCCGGTGCTGGAATGTCTCTATCAAATCGCCGATAGCCATGAAGTCAACGGCGATTATGCGGCCGCGTTCGCCGTGCTGCAGGACTTGCGCCGCCGCCGACGCCGCTTCCGGGATGTTCCCGAGCGGCTCAAGCGTCTGCGGGCCTGCTTGGTTTACAAGGAGCAGCGTCCGCCGGAGCCGGAGGTGCTACCGTCCGACGCCGTGGTCGCCGCTTCGTAGGGCGATTTGTCCTCGCCGGGTTTGGTGGACTGCCGATCAACTGTCCCAGTTATTGAGCATGGTCTTCTGCCGGCGCGTTTGTGTTGCACCCTTGCGGGGTGCCGGCACCCCGCAAGGGTGCCCCTACGGGCGTCGACAGGTTCAGGGCTCATTCACCCACTAATACATTTTTTTCAGGGCCCCACGCGCCCGTTTGTCGATGGTAAATTCGAAAGGATCCATCGTCGTCCCACACCGTAATCGCGATGCCTTTTTCCGCGGCTTCCGCTTTATGGGCCTGGAGGTAAGCCAGGCGTGCTGCCGGGTCGCAGATATTTTGCGGCATCAAAAAGTCGTAATGGGCTACGCCGACCTCGTTCACTGTGACCGGTATGTTGTGTTGCATCGACCAGGTGGCGGCCTTCTGATAAATGGTCGCCAGTTCGGCTCGATCGGCATCCGAGCCCCAACCGCGCAGGCACTGACCGGCGAAGGGCCAGGGGTCGTAGCTGTGGAAATTGCCGATCAAGTAAGCATCGTCGGGCACGGCCGCGGCGAGCAGACTGTCCACGGGGGTGAAACCGTGGCCGGAAAATACCACCAGGCGGGTCGGATTGGCGGCGCGCATCACCGGCAGAACTGCCGCATTTACCTGGTCGGCCTGGGCCGCGTTCATTCCATTGGGTTCATTGAGAATTTCGAACAGCAGACGCGGTGGTTTGTGCTGCAGCCGCTGCGCCACCTGCTGCCAAATGGCTGTAAAACGGGCGAGGCCGGCGCTGCCGTAGTTTTCCTTCAGCCACGCTTCGTGGTGCGCATTGACCACCACGAATCTGCCCTGGGCCAGCGCCCAATCGAGCACCTGCTCGACCCGCGCGAGAAAAACCGGATCCACCGTGTAAGGCGGACTCACCGCCACATGGGCGTCCCAGGTCACGGGTACACGCACATGGCCGAAGCCCGCCGCGGCAAAGTCCTCGAAATAACGCCGCTCGGCCGCCCGCGCCCAGGCGCCCTCGGTGGGAGCATCGAGTGTGTTGCCGAGGTTGATGCCCACACCCATGGCCGCTACGGCCGCGGCGGGCGATATTATTTCCTCCTCAACGTATAGCCACTCCAGGTAATCCAGGCCGAACCCGCCGTGAACCACCGCCAGCGTCAATTGCTGCACGCCCTCGGTCAGGTAGAAGTCCGGAATCTCCAGCAAGCGCCACTCGGCACCAGAACCGGCGGCGGTATTCTCGGCGGCCACCACGACTTGCCGCGCCGGCAGGTCAACCCCATCGGCTGTGAGCAGCAACACACCCGGAGCGACATCGGCGGGCGCCGGTGTCTGCACTCGCAGGCTCAGATCATAGAAACCCGCCCGGGGAACGTTCAAGGTGTAAGTGAGGGTCTCGCTGGCCGCGGTTGCCCCGAGAAAAAACCCGCCACCGTCCAGCGGAAAAACGTCCACATCGCCGTCCCGCAGGACGTTGCCCTGGTTGCCGGGAGTAGTATCGCTAGAAGATCCCGCGCATTGATCGAAATGTTCCAGCTCCAGACGCGCGCGGGTGACGATATCAAGGGCGAAAGGTGCTCCGCCGTAACCGCAGGCGGCAATGGGCGAGCCTGAACTTGATGAACTGGAACTGCTTGAGGAACTGCTGGAAGAACTGGCAGAGCTGGCGGTACCGCCGCCTGTGGGCGAGCCGCTGCCCGAGCTAGAACAGGCGCTCACCAGCAGCAGGCTGGCGAGCGCCACGGGAGAAAGACAAACGGCAAAACGCATAAACCGAGACTCCAGGCAGGTGGACCAAGTACGCGCGGTACGGCGCCATCTTCTCCATCAGACCGGCCGCACCGGCCAAGTAGCCGGGGCGTTCGTCGGAAATGCAACGGGCACCCCGTGCGGGGTGCTCCTGCGCCTAGGACTCGAGATTTTTGTGCAATTTGACCGGATCGCTCTTTTTGCGCATCCGGATATTGATCAATTCGACCCCGAGCGAGAACGCCATGGCGAAATAAATATAGCCCTTGGGCACGTGGACATCGAACCCTTCCACCATCAAGGTGAGGCCCACCACCACCAGGAATGACAGGGCGAGGATTTTGATGGTTGGGTGTTCGTCGACAAAATCCCCTATGGGTTTGGCGGCAAACAGCATCACGCCCACCGCTATGACGATGGCGATGGCCATGAAGGCGGCGGTGCCGAAGACGGCGGTCAGGGCCGTTCCAAGCGNNAAGGCCATGGAGAAGTAGATGTAGCCTTTGGGCACGTGCTGGCCGAGGGATTCGCCGACGAGGGTCACGCCGATCAAAATCAGGAAGCTCAGGGCGAGCATCTTGAAGGTGGGGTGCTGGTTGACGAAATCGCTGATGGAGCCGGCGAAAACGAGCATGATGCCGAGGGCGATCATGACGGCGACGATCATGACCCAGAGGTGATTGGCCATGCCGACGGCGGTGATGACGGAATCCAGCGAGAAAACTATATCGAGAATGGCGATTTGCACCAGCACCATGATGAGATTGGGGGCCACTACCGCGCGTTCTCCATCACCTCCCATGCCTTCCATGCTGGAGTGGATCTCATGGGTCGCCTTGGCGAGCAGGAACAGACCACCGCCTATGAGAATGACATCGCGCCCAGAGATTTCCTCGCCCAAGATCGTAAACCAGGGGTCGGTCAGCCCCATCACCCACGCGAGGGAGAACAGGAGGGCAAGGCGTGTCAGCATCGCCAGCGCAAGGCCGGTGCGCCGCGCGAAGTTGCGCTGATGTTCCGGCAGGCGGCCCACCAGGATGGAAATGAAAATGATGTTGTCGATACCTAAAACGATTTCCAGTGCCGTGAGCGTCGCCAAAGCGACCCACGCTTCCGGACTTGCCAACCAATCAAACATGTTGTTTCTCCTAATTTTTTTTACAGCTTTTTTGGATTGAACAACCGCGGGGGGACCCGCATCCCGCCCGCGTTGTCTGGTTTACGGCAGTTCTTCCAGCTCTTTGCGCAGCTGTTCAGCATCCGGCCGCAACTGAGTGAGACCTTTGCGCAGGCGTCTCTCTCCCAGCATCAACACTATGGGGGCCGCGATGAAGATAGAAGAACTGGTTCCCACCACTATGCCGAACAGCATGGGCAGCGCAAAACTCGCCACGGCATCGCCGCCGGCAATCGCCATAGGCAAAAGGGCGAGGAAAGTGGTCACGGAGGTGAACACGGTGCGCGTCAGGGTGGAGGTGATACTTTCGTTCAAGAGCTGTTGCAGAGGCATATCCGGCGTCTGGCGCAGGAACTCCCGCATACGATCGAACACCACCACCTTGTCATTGACCGAATAACCTATGAGGGCGAGCAAGGCCGCCACGGCCGTGAGGTTGAACTCGAGTCCGGCGAGGACGAAAAACCCGATGGTTTTGGTCAGGTCGAGCGCGAGGGTTAGAGTCGCGGCGACCGCGAAATGGGACTCGAAGCGGATCCACAGATACACCAGCATGCCGGCGCCCGCGAGCAGAATCGCAATCACGGTGGCGTCGCTGAAGTTGCCGCTCACCTTCGGCCCGACCACTTCCACTCGGGGGAACTGCGCTTGGGGGCTCACGGCCTGGACAGCGCTTTTGAGTCCGGCAATGGATTCACCGCTCGCCACCTGCTCTGCCGTTTCTCCCGGCAAGCGGATTAGAAAGCTGCCCTCTTCACCAAACTCTTGGATAGCGGCGTTGGAGAATTTGTCCTGCAGACCGTCGCGCAGCTGCTGCACAGATGTGTTGGGTGCCTGCACCTCAATCACGCTGCCGCCGCTGAAGTCGATGCCGTATTCGAGGCCGGGGGTGAAGAACAAAATCACCGAAGCCACCGACAGGACCGCCGAAACGATCGGACCGGCGATGCGCCCGCGCATGAAATTGATGGTGCGGCTGCTAATGCGGTTCAGCGCCTTAACGCCCGAAATGTGCAGCGGGCGATTGCCCATGCGGCGCACCCGGTACTCCATCAATACGCGAGTGACCGAAATGGCGGTGAACATGGAGATGATGAGACCCGCGGCGGTGGTCACGGCGAAGCCGCGCACCGGGCCGCTGCCGAACATGAACAGCAGGCTGATGGCGATCAGGGAGGTCACGTTGGAGTCGATAATTGTGCTGTAGGCGCGCTTGAAACCGGCGTCCATGGCGCCCGGCGCGTTTAGACCGTTCTGGGTTTCCTCGCGAATACGCTCGTTGATCAAGATGTTCGCGTCCACCGCCATGCCGACACTCAGAATAAAACCGGCGATGCCGGGCAGCGTTAAGGTGGCGCCGAACAAGCTGAGCACGCCGAATACCAGGCCGATGTTGGCCGCCAGGCCGACGCACGCGATCAGGCCCCAACTGCCGTAAATTGCCACCATAAACACGAACACCAAGGCCGCGCCTATGACACCGGTGCTGACCCCCATGGCGATGGAGTCGCTGCCGAGGTCGGGGCCTACCGTGCGCTCTTCGATCACTTTGAGCGGAGCGGGCAGGGCGCCGGCGCGCAGCAGCAGCGCCAGGTCATTAGCCTCCGCTGAGGTGAAAGAGCCACTGATCTCGCCGCTGCCGCCGGTGATAGCGCTGCGGATAACGGGAGCGGTGATCACCTTACCGTCCAACACTATCGCGAAAGGTCGGCCGATGTTTTCTTTGGTCAGCTCGGCGAAACGACGGGCACCCACGTTATCGAGCTTGAAGTTGACCACCGGTTCGCGGGTGTCGGGATGAAAACCCAACTGGGCGTCGCTGATGTGCTGTCCCTCCAGGGCGACGCGCTCCTCCAATTGGTAGCTCTCGTTGGGCTGCTCACCGGGCATGGTGACCACGCGAGTGACGGTGCGGGAACTGCCGTCCGCCGCCAGGTGAAAAGTCATTTTGGCGGTGGTGCCCAGCAGCTGGCGAATGTAAGCGGGATCGTCCACTCCGGGCAGTTGCACCAGAACGCCGTCTTCGCCTTGGCGAGTGATGGTCGGTTCCACCAGTCCTGTTTCGTCCAGCCGGCGGCGCACTACCTCGAGGCTGCGCTCGACGGCGTCGCTGCGTAAATTTTCGGCAAACTGAACGGTGCTGGTGATCACCAGCGCCGGGCTGCGCTCTTCGATGCGGTACTGCGTACCTTGGGGCCCGCGCACCTCCACCAACGGCTCGACGGTCTCGCGGACTTTCGCGAGATCCGCCGGGTTTTGTGGTTGGACGCGAATATAGTCGGCGCCCACTTCCGGCTTGTTGTGGAAAATCCGGGCGGTGCGCAGGGCGGTGGCGATCTGATCGGCAAGATCTTGATTGCGCTCGCGCAGTAGATTCTGTGTATCGACTTCCAGCAACAGGTGGGAGCCACCCCGCAGATCCAGACCGAGCGTCATTTTATTGGACGTGTACCAGGGTGGCAGTTTCTGCAGGAGATGGTCGGGCAGTACGTTGGGCAGGGCACTAAGCAGGCCGAGCGTGATAAACACGCCGTAGGTCACAGCTCGCATGAACAGTGAACTCATGGGTAATCCTCATTGGGGCCGCGCCGAGGCGGCAGGAAAGCTAAAAAAAAGGCGGTATTTAAAACCGCGGCGGCGCGCGTGCCGTGTAGGGTTCGGTTGCGGTGGGGTGGCGCAGCGGAGCAATGAGGACCTTGAAGGGCCTGGGCTGGAGGGCCGGTAACTGGACTGCTAAAGCGGCGGACGGCGGACCGGCGAGGGGCTGAGGTCCGTCGAAATCGCTGCACTCGCGAAAGCGCCGTTCAAAGGCGCGTTTGGAGTTTTTGGGCGTGACGTCCGGGTCGAATAGGGGTGCGTCGGCGCCGACCCGCAATTGGCGCTGCCCGCCGCCGGAGCCAAGGCTGTAACCGCCCGGCAGGGCAAAAAGGGTCAGAGCGCAAAACAGCAGCGCCACCAGGGTCCCGCGTTGCAGGGCGACTGAGGCTGGCGTGGCGCGCAGGTTTCGAGCTCGGAACATAATCGCAGGGACAATTGATAGAAGGCGCTAGTTTGGGGCAGGGCGCTTGAGAGTCAAGAGCTTGTGGAAATTAATTTCCGTGCTGGGATTTCATCCCTGGTTTTCCAACTGATTCAGCAGGGTGAGAAACTGCTTGCGCAATTTGAGGCGGAAGGTGCTGTCCGCCTCCAGCTGGCGCAAGGTTTCCTGCTCAATAGTGTTGTAGGACGCAATATGCGAGGCGCCCAGCCCTTTGGCGCGGGCCATGTCTTGCAGTTGGCCGAAATTATTGCTGATCAACTTGCGGGTTTTTTTCGTGTAATCGTCCAGCAGTTTGTCCATCTCGTAAGACGTCTGCTTAATCGCGCCCACGGTGGTATCCAGATGTTTCGTGGACATTTTTATCTTTTGATTGGCGGCTAGGTGATGAATCACCTTGTCGGATATCTTCATGATCTCAAGGATGTGGACCTGGTCGTCGCCCCGCAGCTCCGCGCCCTCCGGCGGCCGAACGATACCGGCCACATTTAAGAAGCGGAACGACAACTGACCACTGCTGCCCGGGTTGATCTCGTTGATTTGCATGTTATTGATCAGCACCTTGTCCCGTACTGACAGGCTGTTTTGCGGCGCGAGTTCGATTGTGCGTTCCGGCCCCTTGAGGATCACGCTCGGCAGATAATTGAGGCTGGAAATGTTTTCGTAGATAAGTAGGGAAATGTCCTCGATGGACGACGCATTGAGGGCTTCTTTGACAAAATCCACCAGAGCATCGTTGCGGTGGTTGTGATCCATCGCCTTTTCCAGCTCGCTTTTGATAGCGGTGAGTTCTTCGGCGAGCTGGCTGGTTTCCGCGAGTGTAAGGCCGGCCTCCTCGCGGTTGTTGCGGAGGCTCTGCAAATCATTTTTCAACTCCTCCAGCTCCTTCTCCAGCATGCCGATGCAGATCTCCGATTCCTGGATGCAGCGGCGCAGCTTGTCGATTTCGCTCTTGTGGCCGGAGGATTCGGACTCTGTCATTACCTCCAGCTGTTGAATGCTCTCCTCCATTTCTAGGATGGATTTACGCTGGTTGGCGATTACATGGTGCAGGCGATCGATTTCCCGTTCGTTTGCCTGCAAGATCTCGTCGGACAGGTCGATCATGTCCCGGTCCGCCGCCTTCTTCTCCGCCCCTTCGACAAAAGGAGTGGGCGTATCCTCGGCGGACAGGCGCTGCTGAAACTCTTTGAGCTCTTTTTTTAGTTGCTCCACGTGCTCGTTTAATTTGTTGTTCTCTCCCCTGAATTTGCTGAGCTCCTGCTCCAGGAGCGCCACATTGGTCGAGCGGCTCAAAGACTCTTGGAAGGACTGAATATTGGCTTCGTTTATGGAATGATTGTCGCGCAGGGTGTTGAGATGTCGCTGGGAATTTTTTAGGTAAGTCCGCTGCCGCTTCTGCAGCGTGTATTTTTTGCGCAACTGCGGGTCCTCGAACAATTTTACCGCGTGTTCGATTTTCTCCACTTGTTTTTTCAGCCGCGCCTTGTCCCCGCCGGAGTGCAGGTGCTGCTGGGCAAACCCGTCCAGCAGGCTGAGGATTTTTTCTTTCTTTTGGGCAATGCGCGGGTCACTGCTCTTGCCCGGCATTACCGCAATTTTATCTTTGAGGGTGCTGATTTTGCTTTGCAGGTCCTTAATTTCCGCGTCCTTGTGCACTAGCTGCGGCGCGATCGCTTTCAGCAGCTTGACCAGGTGTTCGTTCAGATATTCCCAGTAAGCCGTGGTGTTGAGTTTGTGATTGAGTGCGGCGCTTTCGATTTTCAAATAAGCCGCGCGCAGATAAACCACCTGTTTTTCCAACTTAAACGTTTCGCTCAGGCTGCGGTTGTAAGACCGAGTCCGCTCCAGCTGATCGTCGAGAAACTGCTGCGCGGCCTTGCCCGGATCGGCCCTCTCGCGAGTGAGCTGACGGTTGCGCTGGCGCTCTGCAAAAATTTTGCGGATCAGGAACAGGTTGATAATGACATTGACGAGAAAAAACACGACCATGCCGAAGAGGGCTTCATCGGAGGTAGAAAACTGCGGTCCTATATCAGGCATAGGCCGATCTCACCTGGGTAACCTCTCAATTCTCATCGGCAACTCCCAAGAAAAACTGAATTCCCGTCAATCGCTGTTCGCCATCGGTCAGTGGCTCGCCGGCGAGTACGGCCTCCCGAAAATGGCCATTTTTCATCTTGTATTTCACCACAACCTGAAACGGGGCTTTGTCCGATTTGCACTGAGTCACGCATTGCCGTACCGCTTCCAAATTATCCTTTTGGATGCGATCGGTGAGGTCCATGCTGCTGTAAATGGCGAGTTCCACCGGTGAGCTAAAGCCGAGTTTCAGCAGCGCCCGCTCCGACCACTGGGCGTTGCCCGAGTCCAGATTCCAAACGATGCCCGCTTCGCGATCGGCTTGTAGCTCCGCCCCAGAGTGACTCTGGTTGTTTTTACCGGCGAGCTTCTGTAACAACGTCTTGATTTCCAGATCCTGCTCGAAGATATGCACCAGCGACTCCACGTAACCGCCAAAGGCGAGGAAGCTGCTCGCGGGCGTCTGGGTTACCGAATTCCCCGCGATACTCAAAAATCCCCAAATCTTGCCACCGACCTGGACCGGCAGGTGAACGCACAGGTCGTAGCGGTTTTGCAGCAGCGTTTGCAGTGATTCCGGCGGAAATTTTTCGGCTTTGCAGAGGCTGGAGCTGTCGCCGAGGTCCATTTTTATGACCTTCTCAGGCAGAAACGATTTGATGTGCTTGAGCCAGTTGTTTTGATTGTTATCGATAAAATGGCGCGACAAAAATGCCGCTCGCATAAAACGGGCAAAGAGGGGCGCGATGCTCATAATCTGGTCGAGCTGGCTTTCGGCAATTTCCCGCGGCCAGTCGTAGAGATTGCCAATGAGCGATTTGAGATAGTTGGGGTTGTGGAATTCGGGCAGATCCGGACAGGTCGCCATAAACGGATCAAAACGATCGGCCGGTTCGTCGCTCACTCGGGTCAGTTTGGGTTGAATCGCCGTGTGCGCCGGCCATTCCCGTCCCGCCAGCAGGTTTTCCACCCCGTTGATGCAGCGGTAGGCGATCAAGTGCAGGTTCTGGTCGATGCTGGCCAGGCGCGGTGTGAAGACCGGGATCACCGACAGGGCGTCGAAACATACCATGGCGAGGCTGTCGGCCATGGTCTGATGACTCTCCCGCAGATAGTCGATAAAACCCATGCCGGTCAACCCTGCGCCAAAGATGATAGCCGTCGCGTCGCAGGCGTCGGCGAGGAATTTTTGGGCGGCGAGTCGGCCGCCGGCAAAGAGCGTATCGGGCACTGTGAACAAGTAGTCTTCCCGCAGCGCCAGGTGAAACTGGTCGTGTGCCTCGCAATAATATTCGTACCGTTTGCGCAGGTCGTATTGGCTCAAGTCGCCGACAAAGGCGATCTTTTTGTGCCCCTGCTGGAGCAGGTGATCCATGGCCAAAGTAATGCCCACCTGACTGTCCGACGACACCACCGGGATGGAGAGCGGGAAATAATCGTAAGCGATGGCGACGACCGGCTTCTGTTGTGCAAGCAAGCTCTCGGCAAACTCCGCCGACACCGCGTTGCGGATCACTATGGCGGCGTCGATCTGGGCGAGGTGGATGTTGGAGTTGAACTTGCCTNNCACCACCAGCCGATAGCCTTTGATAAAGCACAGTTGGCGAATCTGGTTCACCAGTTCACCAATGTAGAAGCCTTGCAGATAGGGAGTGTAAAGACCCAGGGTCACCGGGGCATGCTGGCTATTTGAGGGGAAATCCATGCGCAGAAATCACGGTGGGGTGAGTGATTCCTAAAGTGTAGTCCCTTTTATTCTCGGCGTAGCCGGACGTGCGGCAGCCGGAGTTGTGGGCGTCAATGCGCCATGGCAGTTGCGCGCACCTCCGATATCAGCCAAACCTCGACCCGGTCATTTTTGCTTTTGCCGGTCTGCTGGTCCGCGATGGGCAGCTCGGCTCCCAGGCCGACCACCGCCCGTGTCCGGACGCCTTCGGCAAAAAGCGCGGATTTGACCGCTGTGGCCCGCAGGCGCGACAGCACCCCCGCCAGCTCCTGGTTCCGGTATTGACCGCTGAAACCAACGAGCTGGATGTGCGCCCGCTGATTCTGCGGTTGCCGGAGAAACTGGGCCAGGCGCAGCACATCGCGTTTGGCCTTGTTATCCAGTTCCGCGCTGCCGTTGCGAAA
>DJFO01000054.1 GCA_002432555.1 Marinagarivorans sp. UBA5870 | reverse complement strand
AATCCTGCGGGCGCCCGCAGGATTGTCGCGCGCAGGAGCACCCCGAGCAGACCGGAGTGTTCCGCAACCCCCATGCCGAGTATGGCGACCAGAACCGTGCCGACCGGAGCGAACTGGGTGAAGTTGGTGACGGTCCCACCTAATATGCGATGCAGGCCTTCGGCGCTCAGCAGGTTGACCGCCGTAATCGGCGCTCCGGTTAGGGGGTGAGTTGCGCCGAGTGACAGCCAATGTGCGGCAGCGGACAGCAGTAGTACCGCTCCGGTGAGGTATATAAAGAGCAGCGTGGGCGCCGGTAAACGGTTGCCTATAGTTTCTATACGGTCCAGAAGCTTTTGCACGGGCATGAAATGTCCTGTTGCGGTAAAGGAGCCATGGCGACTCTAGGGGGATCGGCGCAGCGGATCAATCTTTTTAAACCACGGATGCGGCAGAGCTCTACGGAGCGAGAGGAAACAATAGTGGAAAATGATAACAGCAAGTGGATCGCAGACCTGGCCGCTGCAATGGAGGCGGCGTGACCTTATCCCCGTTTGGGCGCATTGGCCTCCCGGCCAGATTTATGTGCGCGGGGTTCAGTCTCTTGGCCACCGGTGTTGCGGCCCAAGAATCCGGCTGCTCCGCGGAGGCTCCGGCGCAACCCCCTCTGGGTGCGGACTACCGCGAGCACGCCGGCAAAACCATCGCCGCTATCCGATTTCGCACCGAAGACGTGTTTGATGTCGCCGATCCGCGGGAAAACAACCGGCTCTACAGGTTCATGAACTGGTTGCATATCAACACCCGCCCCGCTGTTATTGCGCCGCAGCTGCTGTTTCGCCCCGGTGAGCCACTGCAGGCTGACCGAGTGGCAGAGTCGGAGCGCCTTTTGCGAACTCGCCCTTACCTGGGCAATGCCTATGTCCAAGTAGACGAGGTCTGTGGTGATCAGGTTGCCCTGCTGGTGGTCACCCGCGATATCTGGACGCTCGAGCCGCAGATCTCGCTGTCGCGTGAGGGTGGACAGAGTCAGCACGGTTTTGGCTTTAATGAGGACAACCTGCTCGGCACAGGCATGGCGTTGACGCTCGGCTATGACAAGGACGAAGAGCGCTCGCGCACCTCGATCAATTTTTATAGTCCCCACCTCTTCAGCACGCGCATCGAAACCAATTTGGGTTTTGCCGAAACCAGTGATGGCCAGCAGACGATGGTCGAAGT
The DNA here is from genome assembly GCA_002432555.1 of Marinagarivorans sp. UBA5870. The sequence continues at coordinate 35,475 of DJFO01000054.1, read as the reverse complement.
GCAACAGCCATTTTTCTCCCTGGACACACCCTGGGCTGCCGGCACCACCAACTGGGATATCACTCAGGACGAGACCATTAATTACAAAGATCAGGATATCAATGAATTCACTCATTCCGCGGAATTTCATGAGGTTTTCGCCGGTTGGGCTTTCGACCGCCAGAAGGAGTTCGCGAAACGCCTCTCTATCGGCGTTACCCAAGATCGCGAGGAGTTCAGCGCGAACGAAGACACCCTGTTATCCTTGCCGCTTAACGAAAATTTGGTCTACGGTTGGCTGGGTTATGAATATTTGGAAAACCGCTTCGCCATTTACCGCAATTTAAATCTCCTCCATCAAACGGAGGACATCGCAATGGGGAAAAATTTTACGGCGCGACTTGGCCACGGTGGTTCCCTGCTGGGCAACGACCAGGAATTTGTGGTGTACGAAGCCAATTTCACCGACATGTTGGGCGTGGGCAACCACCACCTGCTGCATTTCTCAGGCTCGGTAGAAGGACGCAATTACACCGCGGATCAAATGCCGGATGAACGGGTTTGGGGCGCCGATCTCGGTTACCACTATCTCGTGGGTGACAGCCATCGTTCCTATGCGCAGCTGAGTTATTACCAGGGGCATCAGTTGGCACAGCACCGGGAACTGACGGTCGGCGGCAGTGCGGACTTGCGCGGTTACCCGGTGGATTATCAACGTGGCGACCGGCGTTATCTCCTGCGGTTGGAGCAGCGTTATATTTCCGACGTGCACCTATTCAATCTGCTGCGCCTGGGCGGGGTGATTTATGTCGATTTCGGCCGGGCTTGGGGCGCTGGATATCCGAGCGCGACCCATCTGAGTAACGTCGGGGTGGGGCTCCGCCTCGGTTCGAGCAAAGCCAAAGTCGGCAAGGTGCTGCATCTCGACCTGGCATTTCCTCTCGCCGATAAGCAGCACGTCAATGAATTTCAGTGGGTTATGACCGCATCCTCACAACTCTGAGCGGCGAAGCTGGTACCTTTGGTAAACTAGCGCCCTTTTTTAACCGGTCAGGTCAACCATCAGGTTGAGAGGAAACGCCATGCCATCATTTGACATAGTGTCCGAAGTCGACATGCAAGAAGTGCGTAATGCGGTGGAAAATGCCCAGCGCGAGCTGGAAACCCGCTTTGACTTTCGCGGCACAGAAGCCACTTTTAACTGGACCAAAGACGAGACCACTATGACCGCCGATGCGGATTTTCAGCTGCAGCAAATGCTGGATATGCTGCGGAACAAGCTGATTAAGCGCAACGTGGACGTGGAGACCATGGAGGTGGGTGAAACCGTTCACTCCGGCAAAACCTACAGCATCAGCGTGAAATTCAAGCAGGGCATCGAGCCGGAAGTCGCAAAAAAATTAAGCAAGTTGATCAAGGACAGCAAACTGAAAGTGCAGCCGGCCATTCAGGGGGATCAGGTACGGGTGACCGGCAAAAGCCGGGATGATCTGCAGGCGGCGATGGCTTTGGTGCGCCAGGCAAAACTGGGTCAGCCCTTTCAGTTCAACAATTTCCGGGATTGAGCGGCTAAAGTCGAATTTAGGGCTTTTTGGACCGCTCTGCCTCGATCGCCTCTTCGACTTCCGACTCGGTCATGATGCGTGACGGCGCTTCGCGCGCGGCGCGGGGCAACTCGGTCGGCACCAGATCCTGGCCCGCCGTCGGGTCGACCTTGATCATCGCATCCGCGACCTCCTGCTTTAAAACGATGATTGCAATGCGCCGGTTACCGGGGTCCAGGGGATTTTCCGGCAGCAGGGGCGCAACCGAACCCATACCCTGAACGGCGATGACTTTATTTTCTGGATACTCCCCGGCGACCAAAGCGCGGCGGGCACTGTTGGCGCGGTCCGTCGAGAGCTCCCAGTTGGAATAAGTCGCGCCGGCGCCGTAAGGTTTAGCATCGGTATGGCCGACTACGCTGATTTTATTGGGGACTTTGTTGATGATTGGCGCAAGCGCAAACAGGGCGTCTTCCGAATAGGGCCGCAACCGCGCGCTGCCTTCGTCGAACATGGTTCGGCGTTCCTTATCGACGATTTGAATGCTCAGGCCCAACTCGGTAAATTCCATCTTAATCTGTTCCTTCAATAGATTGAGAGCAGAGTCCAAATTGTTGATTTCCGCAGCTAACCGCTCCTCCAGTTCCTCCAATTGTTCCTTTTCCAGCTCAGCGAGTTGTTCCTGCAACTCCGCAGCGCTCATTTCCTCGGAATCCGATGGGATTTCCTCGATCTCGTTTTCCGTTTCCTCTGCAATCGTATCCATGGCGTCGCCCAGAATTCCCGCTGAGTCCATTGGACTGGACTTTCCCGTATCCATCACGGGCGCTTCCTCCAGCGGCGATTGTAGATCCACAATGGACGCGTCGGCGCCGCCCGGCCCCACAACGTAACGGCTCCCCGGCGCCTGGAAGTACCCGGCGATGGCCATGAGCTCCTTCGGCGTCGCCGCTTCGAGCAGCCACATTAGGAGGAAAAACGCCATCATTGCGGTCATGAAATCCGCGAGCGCAACTTTCCAGGATCCGCCGTGGTGCCCGTGCCCGTGGCCCTTGGCTTTACGAACGATAATCGTCGGTTTTTGTTGATCGTCCTTGCCGTTTTTACTTTTTGGCACGGTACTGTTCTTCCAGTTCGCTGAAGCTCGGACGCACGCTGTGGTAGAGGACTTTGCGGCCGAATTCGACCGCCATTTGTGGGGCGAGACCGTTCATGGAAGCAATGAAGCAAGCTTTGATGCACTCGTAAAATCGGGCTTCCTCGCGGTTTTTGTGCTCGAGATAGACCGAAAACGGCCCTATAAAGCCATAGGCGAAAAGAATTCCCAAAAGGGTTCCCACCAGTGCCGCGGCCACCGAGTGTCCGAGTTCTTCCGGCGGTCCGCCCAGCTTGCCCATGGTAATCACAATTCCCAGTACCGCAGCGACTATCCCGAAGCCTGGTAAACCATCCGCCGCTTTGGAGATAGCGTTCGGCACCAGGGCGGATTCCTGATGGTGGGCTTCGAGCTCCTGGTCGATCAAGGCCTCCAGTTCATGGGTTACCATGCTGCCGCTGATCATGATGCGCAGGTAATCGCAGATAAAATCGACCGCATGATGGTCTTTGAGGATTTCTGGGTAGGCGCTGAAAATCGGGCTGCTCTTAGGGTCATCGATGTCGACCTCCATTGCCATCAAACCCTCGCGGCGCGCCTTATTGAAAATGTCGAACAGCAGGTTCAACAGGTTCAGATACATGGCCTTGTCGTACTTGGAGGGCGTGAGCAATGCGCCGGCGGATTTCACCACCCCAATGGAGACCGACAGGGGATTGGCGATGATCATGGCACCCAGCGCCGCGCCGCAAATAATCAGAACTTCGTAAGGTTGAACCAGGGCCAGAAGATGGCCGCCGTGCATCATGTAGCCAGCCAGGATACAACCTATGACCACCACTGTTCCGATGAGAATATTCACGCTAGTTTCCGCTACACTGCGCAACCCCGGCCAATTCGCGTGCGATGTCGGCCGGGGTCGCGTCCAAATAAAACCTCTGCAGGCGTTACAAAGCGTGCGGGAGGCGTATGTGGTTTAAATATAGATCCCTGTCCTTGAGGTTTCCGAAATTTTGTCGCTGGTGGTCGGTTCTGCGAACCGTTTGGCGCTGCGGCAGACCAGCCTCGGCGCGGTTAAAATTCATGAGAATACTGCTGCTATCGCCCTATGACGCGCCGAGCCATGCCTACTGGCGAGAGGGCTTGTGTCGGCATTTCGCCGCCTGGGATTGGACGTGCCTCACCTTGCCGGCGCGCTTCTTCAGTTGGCGCATCCGCGGCAACAGCCTCACCTGGGGTCTCGAGCAGCGCCCTGTGCTCGAACGCCCATATGACTTGGTTATCGCCACCTCCATGACCGACTTGGCGACCCTGCGCGGCCTGGTGCCGGCATTGAGCACGATTCCCACCGTGTTGTATTTCCACGAAAACCAATTTGCCTATCCCNNCTTGTTACGCGGCTCTCTGCGCGGATACGTTGGTGTTCAACAGTGAATACAATCGCACCACTTTTCTCACCGGCCTCGACCAGCTGCTGCGGCGCCTGCCAGATGGCGTTCCGCCTAGCGTGGTAACCCGGCTGCAGAACAAAAGTCAGGTGCTGCCGGTGCCGATCCCGCTGAGGGTGGCGCCGCCGCCAAAACCGGCAGCGCCGGTACAGATCGTCTGGAATCACCGTTGGGAATACGATAAAGGCCCCGACCTGCTGCTCGCNNCAGGTACATGTCGTAGGCCAACAGTTTCGCCGCGTACCCGCCGAGTTCGGGCGAATAAAAGAGGTGCTTCAGGCAAAAGGTTGGCTCGGCACCTGGGGTTACCTGGCCAAGCGGGCAGACTATTTGAGCTTGCTGGACCAGAGCCATCTGGTCCTGTCGACGGCGCAGCACGATTTCCAAGGGCTTGCCGTGCTGGAGGCTGTTGCGGCCGGGTGTATTCCGGTGGTCCCCAGTCGTCTGGCGTATCCGGAATGGTTCGGCCCGCAGTATTGTTACGCGGGCGACGTCGAGGGGCTGTGTCGCCACTTGATCGAGGCGGTGGCGCAGGTCGGCCGCACGGCGATTCCGGATCTATCACACCTCACCTGGGCTCACTTGGGCCCGGATTACGAAGCACTTGTGCAAAGACACGTCGAACGTGGCACCTGAGGATCATTTTTGTTACATTTGGCCCCTCCTACTTTTAGGCTTATCCATCCCACTTCTTTTATAAAAAACAGGATTTCCAAACAATGAAGCCTTTATTCCCCTCGCTGACGAAAAGTATTGCCGCGCTGGCGATGCTCCTGCTGCTCGCCGCCTGCGCCACTTCACCCAAACCTGTCCCCCAACAAACGCCTGGCCAGAACCATGGGTTCACGGGAGTACAGGCTTCCGCGGATGAGTGGTGGAACATTCCCTATCCGCGTTCTTTCGATGTGGCGACCCTGCCGCAGAAGCAGGGGTTTATCTCGGTTAAAGGTAAAGGTTTTGTGAATGAGGCCGGCCGGCCGTTTATCTTCCGGGGGGTGAATATCGCTGACCCGGGTAAGCTCGCCGCGCAGAATCGCTGGCAGAAATCCCTGTTTGAGGAAATCAATCGTTGGGGCGGCAACACCATCCGTATTCCGGTGCATCCGTTGTCCTGGCGCGCACATGGCAGTGAGTGGTTCTTCGCCCGTTTAGACGAGGCGGTGCTTTGGGCCAACAGCCTGAATATGTATTTGATTATTGATTGGCATTCCATCGGCAACTTAGAATCCGAGCTGTATCAGCACGTGATGTACGACACGACCCAGCTTGAAACGAAACAATTCTGGCGCAAAGTCGCGCTGCGTTATAAAGACGTTCCCACTGTTGCCGTTTATGAAATATTCAACGAACCGACCCATAACTTTATGGGCACGGGACCTCATTCTCTGGGCAAGGCCGATTGGAGCACTTGGCGGGAAATGCTGGAGGAATATGTTGACCTGATACACGCGTACAACAAAAAGGCTATTCCGCTGGTGGCCGGGTACAACTGGGCCTATGACCTCACGCCAGTTGCGGCGGCGCCGGTTCGCCGCGAAGGCATCGCTTACGCGATTCACCCCTACCCCCAGAAAGCGAAACCAACAGATCCGACCCGCGAGAATTTTTTTGCCATGTGGGAAAAAACCTGGGGTTATGTTGCGGATAGGTACCCGGTGATCGCCACAGAACTCGGTTGGGCGAAAGAGACGGATTATAGTGCGCACGTTCCGGTTATCAATAACGACGGCACCTATGGGCCGAACATCATCGAGTTCATGGGCCGCAAAGGAATTTCCTACACCGTTTGGGTTTTTGATCCGGACTGGTCGCCGGTGATGATCAAAGATTGGAACTACACGCCGTCCGAACAGGGGGAATTTTTTCGCGACGCTATGCTGAAAGCCAAGGCAAACGAATAAGAGATAGAGCGGGCTCCGGGACTGGCTCCCGGAGCTCCATGTCAGAATATAACCGCCCCAAAAAAGACGCGTGTGGTCTTATGGCCCAGACAATTACAAGTTCTTTAAGGCCGCTTCGTAGTTGGGTTCTTGAGCAGTTTCTTTGACTTGTTCGGTGTACAGCACTTTGCCGGCTTCATCAATGACGACTATAGACCGCGAGTACAGGCCTTTTAATGGTCCCGTGCTGAAGGTCAATCCATAATCCTTGCCAAAATTCGAGCGGAAGCCTGATGCGGTGCTCACCTTGTCTATTCCTTCGGCGCCACAGAAGCGGCCGAGCGCAAACGGCAAATCCATCGACACGCACAAAACCTGCGTATTTTGGAGCTCTACCGCTTTTTGATTAAAAGTGCGCACGGACGTAGCGCAGGTGCCGGTGTCGATGGACGGGAAAATGTTCAGTACCAGCTTTTTACCTTTGAAATCCTGCAGAGAGACTTCCGACAGATCGTGTTTTACCAGGGTGAATGCTGGCGCTGCGCTGCCGACAGCGGGCAGCTCGCCAACGGTCTCCAGGGGGTTACCTTTGAGGGTGACAGTTGCCATAAAATATCTCCTTGAATGTAGGGTTGAATAAGTGCGATGGGGGCCGTCGTTGAACCGGCGAATCTTTGCAGAACGTCGGCGTTTGACTTTGCCACTTTTTTGATTTTGCCAATTTATAGGAGCGAACGTTGTGGGTGCGCACTGGCCGATGTCGCGGCGGCGAGCAGAGCTTTGGGTGCGCCGGCTAAGATACCGCGTTTCAATCAAATAATTCCAGCCCCGAGAGAACGACAACCGGAGCTGTTGGCTCACCAGTTCTGAATGATGTCCTTGGCCAATAAACCGGCTTCGGTGAGATCCTGGTCACTCCAAGGACCTGTGGGATTGGTGTGAGGTTTAAACGTGGAGGCCCCCTCATCCTTACTGTTGAACGCCCAGTTGCAATGGGATAAATGATGTTGCCGAATAAAATCCATCCACCGCTGAGTTTCTTCCCGCGCAACAGCCCCGTCACCGTCCGCATTGACTGCCCCCCACTCCGTCACAAATAGCGCGACACCTTTGCGCAGGGCATAGAGGGCTTTGTCGCGAAGCTCTTGAGCGTGGGTGCCGGCGTAAAAATGCAGTGCATAGGCAATATGCGGCCCGGCAATGCGATCGTCTGCCGCTTTATCAACATCCTGCGACCAGCTTTGCGTGCCGACCACAATGATATTGTCGGGATCCACGCTGCGAATCGTGGCTATCACGGCTTCCGCGTAGGGTTTTATCGTTTTGCTCCAGTCGGTTTCGGGCAGGGGCTCATTGTAGATTTCGTAGATGATATTGGGATGCTTGCCGTAGTCCGTCGCCATCTGCCGGAAAAATCGCTGCGCCGCTTCAAGGTTATTTTCCGCATGATGACTGTGCCAATCGATGATGACGTACAGCCCCTCGGCCAAAGCGGCGTCCACCACGTTTCTGACTTTTTGCATCCGGCCGTCCCAGTCATACAATAAGCCGCCCCTGGCGTCGGCGCCCATGGCGACTCGAATAATGTCCGCCTTCCACTCGTTTTTCGCATAACGAACCGCGGCCGCCGTATAAAATTTGTCGCCACCCCAGCCTTTGTTGCCCCAAAACAAGCTGGGGCCGGCAAGCGAAACCGGTTTTTGGTTATGATCGACAATACGATTGCCCGCGACCGCGAGTTGGCCGTGCCGCACTATGGGCCTTTCCTCCGGCGTTGCCGACGATTTTACTTCAGTCGCCACCGTGGGTTTTTCCGCAGTTGCCACCTTGGCGGCGCATGCACCTGTTGCGGTTATGCCGATGCACAGTAGGCCGATAATGGAGTACCGCAGGCTGCGTAACTTGGAGGACTTGAAAGGCGCGGTGATGAAATGGATCAGCTTCGGCATAGGAGGGTGTTCATTTGCAGTTATTATAATGGTTAAAAAAAGCTCAGCTCGCTATGTCGAGACGCCAAACGGCTTCGTGACAGCGGTTGAGACGCGGATAGAGATCCAACAGCACGGACCTCAACATAGGGGACTGAATTTCTCGCATGGCCTTTTGCATAGCGACCAGGGTAGCGCCTTCTACTACTTCCAATTGGTGAATCAACGTTTGATCGTGGTCGGAATTCAGTCCGTACAAAATATCCGGATACAGCTTGTGCAGAACACTCCCGAAGGTATGTCCCAATTCAGGCGTGCCTTCTTCTTGCACCATATAGGGCTGTAAATAAGCGAGCATCGCAACGCGCGCCCGCAGTACCCGGTGGAAAATGATCTGATGCTCGGCGAGTTCTGCTTTCCCGGCGGCCGCCCGATAAAATTCCACTCCATCGTTTAGGGNNGGATCAATTCACGTAAATGTTCTAAATCGTCGCGAGACATAACTCGACCTCCCTCTGGGGAGTAAATACCGATTCGGCTCGGCGGGCTTGTCCATTCTAGAAGCCACTCAGACCGAGAGTGGCCGCCTCCGTTAAGTATAGATTATTTCGTTTATCCGTTTTCCTCGGAAAAATGTCTAGGGGAAAATTGCCCTCATTTATATAAGATTGACACGTGAAACGACATTATTCTCCGAACACCACGCCCCGCCCCGCTTATTCTCCGAGGTTGCTGTGCATCCACCCAGGCAGAAGGGTATAGGGGTCGATATCGATAACTTTGTTGTATGGGACCTGCGCGCGATCGAGTTTACGGTATAGGCTGCGATTGTTAACGGAGTCGAAAAGCTCGATGCAGCTGCCAATAAATTCGCCGGCGATAAATATCTGCGGAAGCGTGTTGCACCCCGTGTGGGCCGCCAGCGTTGCCTTCAGCTTCGCGCCCAGGTTACAGGGCTGGTAAGAGGCCGAATCCAGGTCGACCGAGTGGAACTGCAAGGAAAGCTTTTTGAAGAGTTTGCGCACCGACCAACAAAACTCACACCATTCAAGACCAAACATGACCACGGGGCATTTTGGATTGGCGATAAACTGCCGCAGCATCTGCTGGGTGATTTCGGTGATCAGCGGTTCCTGTTCGTCTACTTCCATCACCGGTAGGGGAGAAGGCGGCGCGTCAAAGCGGAAATTCGGCGTGGAATCCGAGACTTCATGTTCGGCGCCGTCCATCTCCGCACTAATATGATCGAAAAGTGGGGTAGTGATGTAACGCTCCCCCGTGTCCGGAAGTATGCAGAGAATGTTGCTTCCGGGCTCTGCCTGTACAGCGAGCTGCAGCGCCCCGGCGAGCGTAGCGCCGCCACTTATGCCAGTTAATATGCCCTCTTTGCAGGCCAATTCGCGGCAGACGCTAATGGCGCGGTTGCCGTCGACGGGCAAGAGCATGTCGATACAACCCTCTCGCTGAGCGTCTTCGGTCAACCGCGAAATAAAATCCGGGGTCCAGCCTTGCATGACGTGAGGCTGATGTTGGGCGTGGGTGTTCGGTGGGCTGGTAAAGCGGGGACGATCACCGAAACTGCTGGCAAGCAATTGAGCGTTATTCGGTTCGCACACGACTATGCGGGTCTTTGGGCTATGCAACTTCAGCACCTGAGCCACTCCCTTGAGGGTGCCGCCCGAACCGTAACCGGTGACCCAATAATCGAGCGGAGCGTCGGCGAAATCCTGCAGGATTTCTTTTGCGGTGGTGCGGGCGTGCGCGTTGGTATTGGCATCGTTGTCGAATTGGCGACAGTAGAACCAGCCGTGGCGATCCGCCAATTCCTGCGCTTTCGCCAGTGCTCCTGAGCCCTTATAGCCGGCGGGGGTCAAGACCACCCGCGCCCCGAAAAAGCGGATCAATTTGCGCCGTTCTACGCTGAAATTCTCGGGCATGACGACTACGAGGGGATACCCCTTTTGGGCGCACACCATGGCCAGGCTAATACCGGCGTTGCCGCTGGTAGCTTCCACCACGGTTTGTCCCGGCAGCAGGACGCCCGACTTTTCCGCTTGCTCGATGATGCCTAACGCCATGCGGTCTTTTAACGAAGCCGTCGGGTTAAAAGACTCCAGCTTCACAAATAGATTGACGTTCCGGGGGCCGATCTTCTGCAGGCGCACGCAGGGAGTGCTGCCCACGGTATCAAGAATGGACGTGTACCTCATGGAAGACCGCTCTGTGAGTCGACGTTACGGCGCGCTAACTGGATTTATGGCGCAAGTGCTGACCGGCAAGGGTAAATGTGAACCCGATCACTGGCAAGCATTAGCGTAGGTTTTGCTATAAAACGTGAACAGGACCCGACAGATGGTGCTTAAGAGGAAGTTTCTGAAATGTGTTATGAATCGGTCTGGTTGGCCTTGGGCCAACCATCCGCAGATAAAATGATTTGAAGTTAGAGCCCGCGCTGCACGCCGTAAGGCCGCAGAAAATGTTGCTGGTCGATTGGCCTCAAACGGTAGGGCACCAGGCTTTTTTCGGCCATCTGGCTCAAGCTGCTTTCCGATTCGCACCAGCCGGCCCCGATGGGCAGGTCTTGTGGAGCCGGAAACGCGTCAAACTCCGCCGCATAATCCGTCTCCGGCAGGAGTTGTTCGACCACCCAGCGAGCGCGCTCCTTCACCTCAGGCGCGCCCAGACGATTGCGCACCCCCCACCCGATTGTAAAGAGGTCACAGTCGACCCCGGCAGCCGGTACATTGAGAAAAGCAATATCGCGGTCCGCTTCGAAATGGACTTTCATCATGATCTCTTCAAACAACATCGCGAGGTCTTCAAATTGGCTGAGGTAGGCATAGTCATCATTGGCAATATCCGAAGCGAAATATGCCCCGACTTGAGTCGCCGTTAGCGAGCGGTCGGCGCTAGAAGCCTCCGCCCCATCGTATAAGATGGCGGCCAGGCGCGTCATGTCCGCGGATTCGAGTGGATACTCGGTCTGCAGCCTGGATGACGGAAAGACGCTCTCCAGGGATTCGACAACCTCATATACCGTGCGTGCGCGGTCGACCGTGGCATAACTTGAAGGCGGAAAGAAATCGTTCGCGTGGGCGAGCTCGTGAAACAGCAACTGGGCCATATCCAAAGTGACGGTTTCCAGGCTGCGGGTGGAAAAATCGACCTCGGGCGACATATACCGCCAGTTGGGCAGGTAATTCATTTGTCGAATGTATTCGCTCCGGTAGTCTTCTTTAGTATTGATCACCGCGAGCTCCTCCTTTGTCAACCAGAGGAGCGCTGGATCGAGATAGATTGCCCCGCTGACCGGCCGATAATAAGAAGGGCGGATATCGTCGTCTATGACGATCGCCGTAACCGCGCCGAATAGTCGGAACATATCGTCCGGCATTTGCGCCAGGACTTCGGTAAATCGATCTGCCATCCAGGGATGGGAGACGAGCAGACGTCCCTGAATATCCTCCAGCGTCGGGGAAGCCACCTCCATACCCAACGGGGGCAGTGTATTGACGGGACACGACTCCCATACCTCGTACGCCATGGCACATGATTTCAGTACCGAGCTATAAGGCGCAGCACTGTTGACTGGTGAGATGTTGGCAAGGCCTTCGTCCTGCGGCACCTTGATCGGTTTCGATTTGCCGCCACATGCGGCGACGCTGAGAAGGATTCCAGATAACAAAATAAAACAACGGTGCATGCAAGCTCCTGGGCTGGGTGTAGCTAAAATCATAGGTATTCTAGTGACAAAAGCAAAATCCGGTGACGAAATCCCCTAGGATTACATCCCAGTTCACGCTGTGCAGCAAGCAGGAGACGTTTATGGCACCTCACAGGCCGTGGCGGGTGCGATGCGCCGCCTTGATTATCGCGTGGCTCGCGTTCGACGCGCAGGCGTTACCCTGTGTGATCTTATTGCACGGGTTAGCACGAAGTGAACAATCTATGGCTCCCCTGGCGGAGGCTCTCGCAACAGCCGGCTATCACACGGTCAATCTAGGATACCCATCGCGGGAGCAAACCGTGGAAGAGCTGGCGCGGGCGGCTATAGAACCAGCGCTGCTGCAGTGCGGCGCCGACAGGGAAGTAAGCTTCGTGACCCATTCTCTCGGAGGTATCCTGGTGCGGCACTACCTCAAAACGGTGGTGGTGCCGAAGCTCCAGCGAGTAGTGATGCTGGGCCCCCCGAACCAAGGAAGCGAAGTGGTGGATAAACTCGGTGTGTTTCCGGGATTTGAATGGCTCAATGGTCCGGCAGGATTACAGTTGGGTACGGGAGAAACCAGCTTGCCGCGCCGCTTGGGACCCGTCACCTATCCGGTAGGCGTCATCGCGGGGAATCGTACTTTCAATCCTATACTCTCGCAGATGCTTCCAGACCCAGACGATGGAAAGGTCAGCGTGGCAAGCACAAGGGTAGACGGTATGACAGACCACCTGGAGTTGCCGGTGACGCATACATTTATGATGCGCAATAAAGAGGTGATTCGGCAGGTCTTGGCGTTTTTAGATACGGGCAGGTTTGCGCGTTCTGTCCAGTCAAGGGATGACCGGCAAAAACCACCTGCCGCACTATCTCCTTAATAGCATTTTAATCACTTGATACTGAAATATCGGAAATCGCCTCGCACCGGAGGGACGCGCANNAGGCGAAGCGGTGTGACGCCGCCTGCGCGACCAAAGGTTACCGCATGCTAGTGCGATCAGAAATGTCGGTTCCTGCGGTTTTTGCGATGACAATCTCCACTCGCCGATTTTGCTGACGGCCCTCGGCGGTATTGTTGTCGGCCACCGGAAATTCCTCGCCGTAACCTTCGGTATTGATCCGGCCGTTTTCTACCCCGTAGTTGGTCAGCAGGTCTCGCACGGTCTGAGCCCGTTGTTCCGACAATTCCCGGTTATAAGTTTCACTGCCCTGACTGTCGGTGAAGCCTTCGATCATGATACTGCGATCGGGGTATTCATTGAGGAAACTTGCCACTTTCTCGACAGTGCGCTGGGCGCCGCTGCGTAAAGTCGCTTTTCCGGTTTCAAACAATACGCTACCGAGCGTCAATACCAGGCCGCGCTCAGTCTCCTGTGTCTGTAGGTCCTCAACCTGTTCGGCCAGCTCCTGCGCGCGCATCGCGATACCCGCCGCCAGGTTTTTGGCTTGTTCCACCTCCTGGGTTTTGGCTTCCACCTCCTGTGTTTTGGCTTCCAAGAGTATATCCTTACGCCGCACCTCCGCACCGCCTACCACTTTTTCGGATTTTTCGATGGCCACCAGCTCTTCGGCGATTTCGATTTGTTTACCCGTCAAATACAGCTGATGTTCGTAAGCTTCACGCTTACCACTTTTGCCTTCCAGGCTGCGCAACTTCTCGAGTGCTTCCCGTGCCTCTTCAACGGCTACAGGAGCGTATTGAGGTTCGCCGGGAAGAGGTTCTAAACTTTTGATTTTTTGCTCTAGTTGACCGACCTGAGCATTTTCTTTAGGCGTGGATGCACAACCGGAAAGTAATAAAGCTGAGGCGGAAACTGAAGCCGCCAGAAATTTTACGAACTGAGTCTTATCCATTTTTCTAGTCCTCTCGATCAAAAGTCGGTTGTAGTGGTTTGTTTGTTGGGCGTGACTTCCTGCTCAAGTGTATCGAGGTTTTTCTCGATCTCCTCGGCCGCTTTTTTTGCTCCGGTGGCATTGCTGCGCGCAATCGCCAATTCCGAGTTGACCATGGACTTTTCAAGCAAATATTGCGCGTCCTGGTAACGCTCGTCCTTCATTGCTTCTTCCGCTTCGGTTAGATATTGATTGGCGTCTCTTAGGGCCAGCGGTGCTTTTTCATTCGCACCCGCGCTTTGGGCTTTTTCAACGCTTTCTCGAGCCTGTACCGCTAAGGTATCCGGGCGCTGTGCGTTGTTATGACAAGCGCCTAACGCCAGCACAAGAGAGAGAGCCAGAGTTCTACTGATAAAATTTTTCTTATGCATAACCATCTCCGGTGTAATAGCTACATGAAATTGTACGGTTTGCAGGCTTTTGTCCGATATTTTGAGTTTTCAACCGTGCAGACAATGCATGTTGCAACATGGGTGCCACGCGAGGCGCCGCTGCAAACCCATTGCAGAGATTGAACTGAAATTAGAAGAGAACATTTAATTAGGAATTGAAGAAAGCTTTGGTGGCGCGGAAGAGCACAGGCAATCGTGAAGACAAAAACACTTGCTGGCCGGCGCCGGTACACTCTAAGAGATTGCTGTGGCTTGCGGCACCCAGATGCCCCTAGTAATGGGGTTGACTACCCGTGGTGTGCGCGAAGCCGGTGGAGTGAAACTTCTGCTATTCTCGTCTGGAAGTGACTAATAAAAAAGATGGCTGCGAGCGCAATCAAACGGATCTTGTATAAGTCGTTTATGAATGGTCCGATTCTTGTTCAATTATAAAATCGTCAGTCTTTGCCGTGGTGAGCAGGGTTAAGCTCAGCGAGATAAAAATAAAGACTATTCCGAACCAGGCGGGCATCTTCAAGACTCCGCCAATAACCCCAACGAGTAACCCAGCAGCTAAGTGCGCGAACGTCGGCCGCACGTTAAACACCTTGCGCCTTTTACACTTTAGGGTGCACACGGGATGGCCGTCTTTCCAGAAGCTGCAGTGGACCTGCCATTTTTGCAGGTTGCTGTTTGAGCACTGCACTTTGTAGAGATGGCCCTCCTGCTCGAAGGCAAACTGCTCAACACGCTTCAAATGTTTGCAATCAGCCAGCATCTGGTCGTTAAAATAAATGCGCTCGAGCCCAGTCCAGCCGGAGCCCCAGGCTCTTATGGTGTTCTGCCCGTCATGGAAAACATACCACATGCCCTTGCTGATGCTGGCGCTTGAGGTGTCTGGCAAAGCGGTTTTGATCTGCATACGAATAACGCGTTAGCAAGGAATAGTTATTATAGACCGGCCAGATCTGATTGCCCCAGGTCTTCTTCTTGGAAAAAGGCTTTTCCCGAAATCATTACCCGTTTGCAAAATTTTTCAAGCGTCTGGCAGCATCCTTGGCAAAATAGGTGAGAATACCATTGGCTCCTGCTCGTTTAATGCACAGTAGCGATTCCACAACGACGTCCTCCGAGAGGTAACCTTTTTCGATCGCCAGCTTATGCATCGAGTATTCGCCGCTCACCTGATACACGAAAGTGGGAACACCAAAGGTCTGTTTTACTCGATGAACTATGTCCAAATACGGCATGCCCGGTTTAACCATAACCATATCGGCCCCTTCCTGCAAATCCAACGCAATTTCCTGTAACGCTTCATCGCTGTTGGCCGGATCCATCTGATAATTAAACTTGTTACTCTTGCCGAGGTTAGTTGCGGAACCCACCGCATCGCGAAACGGACCATAGTAAGAGGATGCATACTTGGCGGAATAGGCCATGATTTGGGTATTGATGAAACCGTGTTGATCCAGTTCCTGCCGAATTGCCGCCACTCGGCCATCCATCATGTCGGAAGGCGCAATCACATCGGCACCAGCTTGAGCGCACACTATGGCCTGCTGGCGCAGAGCGGCCACCGTCGGATCGTTGAGGACATAGCCTTTTTCGTCGATGATCCCGTCCTGACCGTGGGTCGTGTAAGGGTCGAGAGCCCCATCGCAGATGATTCCCATCTCAGGAAAGGCATCTTTGATTGCTTGGACAGCGCGAGGCACCAGCCCGGCGGGATTAAACGCTGCGGCGCCGTCAGGCGTTTTCAGGTTTGGTTCGATCTTGGGAAACAGCGCGATGGCAGGAATCCCCAAAGTCAGTAACTCCTCCACTTCGCGTTTCAACTCATCGATGGAAAGCCGGTCGATACCAGGCATAGATGCGACAGGCTGTCTTTGCTGTGTGCCTTCTATGATGAAGACCGGATAAATGAAGTCGTTGGGGGAAATTTCGTGCTCGCGCACCAGCCGCCGGGAGAAGTCGCTGAAACGATTGCGCCTGAGCCGGGTGGTGGGAAACTGGCGCAAGGTGAAGGTACCGGTCATGGGGTCTCCTTAGCGGTAAATCGGGTAGGGAGCCGGTACACTAGCCGATGCGGCGCGGGTGAAGCAAGACTGCCTCTGTTAACCAGCGCCCACCGCCGTTTTAATCATTTGGATCTACTTATTGGGTACAGGGTAAAAAAGCGTCGGAATGAATGTCCTGCATCGGCGCACCGGCAAGAAAGCACTGCTTTTTCATTTTGCGGACAAAGGTGGCGGCACCGCATAGGTAGATTCGGAAGCCTTTGAGCGACGGAAATTTCGTCTGCACATACTGATAGATGTCGGTGAGCTCACCATCCGAGTCTGCTTGACTCACATAGGAGACGTGGAGATTGTCGAACTCTGTCGCGAGCTCCGCCAGTTCGGTTTGGTAATAAAACCCCCGCGAGGTTTTAGCGCCTATGATCAGGTAAATCGACCCCCGATGGCCCTGCCGCAATGCATCCCGCACTATCCCGTACAGGGGCGCGAGCCCGGTTCCGATCCCCGCCAGGAGCATGGTCTGATCCAGCCGTTGGTTGAGGTAAACACATTGGCCCAAAGGTCCTTGCACCCTGAGCGGATCGCCGGCCCTCAAGTGCGCCCGCGCCCAGGTGCTAAAGCGGCCGTTTTCCATCACCTTCACATGCATTTCAATAAAATCGTCCAGCGCCGGTACACTGGCGATCGAATAACTTCGAATCAGTGGGGAGGTGAAATCCGCCGGTTGGTACCAGATGTTCAGGTACTGGCCAGGTAAATAATCGAACACCGGCTCGATCCGTAAACGCAGCACAGCGTCTGCGACGAGTCCGACGGAAAGGACGGTCGCTTGGTGCGTTAAGGATTCGTTCAAGGGCTGAATTCGGAGCGGAGACGAGGGGACGCACTGACAGCTAAGAAAATAACCCAGCTGCTTCTGCGAGCTCTTCAATCCAGTCTGGGCCTTCGGAGGGATACTGCCTTCTACCACTTGTAGCAAACAAGCCTGACAGACACCCGCTCGGCATCCGTTGGGAATATTCAGGCCGACGCGGAGGAGCCCGTCAAGCACGCTCTCGCCGTCCCGCAGTGGAAAACATTCTTCTTTTATTTGCACTTCGGTCATAAGATACCCAACTCATTCCGCAAACCCTATGCGCGGCCCGGATGTTTAATCCAGACCGCTCACGTCAACGATTGAGGACATCGTTTTTTACACTATTCGCCACAGCCGCTACCTCATTGATATCCGCTGCGCTTGCGCCGAGCTCTTGGAGAGTTGCCGCCAAATGTTCCACAACCGCATCGAAGTGAACTTCTGTCAGGCCCATGTGTTTATGTCCTGCGCGTAAATCTTTGCCGCTATAGTTATTTGGACCACCGAAGGCCATGGTGAGAAAGGCTTTTTGTTTGACGTGTTGTGCCTCCATGTCAGTCGTGTCAAAAAAGTGACTGATACGATCGTCGACCAACACCTTGCGGTAAAAAATATCGACGGCCGCATCGACCGCGGGCAGAGGATCGGATCGATCATACAAGCTCATATTCTGTCTCCTGGATTCAAGGGAAAGGATTGGGTGCGGATTCGCTACACCGTGTGTTCTCCGCCGGCGCCTTCCTTGGAAGCGCCCGGAATTCCGGCTGCGGCGCCCTCTTGGTTGCGCGCTCCGGACATCCTCGAAACGAGCGACGCGGAGAAAACCTTTGCAGTCCGAGTTTACCTGCGCCACAAAAGCTACAATGGCAGCTATCGCTAATCTTAAACATGCATGTAAAATGCATGTTCGTAAGATAGCCTCAGGAATTCGATTTGGCAATAGGTGCCCCGGAGGAAGCCATGCAGTTGACGCACTACACCGACTACGGTTTACGCATATTGATGTACCTGTGTGTGCTGCCCAGTGGGCGCAGCGCAAGCATCGACGAGGTGAGCAATGTGTTCGGTTTGTCTCGAAATCATGTCAACAAGATTGTGCACCAGCTGGGGCGCGAGGGTTTTGTCGCCACGCAGCGCGGAAAAGGGGGCGGTATTCGTTTGGGTCAGAAGCCGGAGGACATACGGCTGGGGATGGTGGTCAGAAAACTTGAAACCAATTTGCAGGCGGTGAATTGCGAGGCGCCTGTACAATGCGCCTTACTACCGGTTTGCCATCTGCGGGGCGTCTTGGCTCAAGCCATGGCAGCTTTTTTAGACGAATGTGATCGTTATACCTTAGCAGATGTCGTTACCAAGGATCAGATAATCAAGGTGCTCCGCATCAACGCATGATCCAACCATTTAGGATTTTATCCGTTTTCCGGTTTTGAAAATCCACCAGACGCTTGCGAGGCAGAGCCCGAGAAATCCGACCGCTATCCCGATGCTCACCTCTATTGAAACATCGGCGCTGCCGTAAAAGCTCCAACGGAATCCGTTAACCAAGTAGACAATCGGGTTAAAGAGGGTAATCGTAGACCATGGCGCCGGGAGCATTTGAATCGAATAAAAACTTCCACCGAGGAAAGTCAAGGGAGTCAATATCATCATGGGAATAATCTGGAGTCTGTCAAAACTGTCAGCCCAAATACCTATGATGAAACCGAAAAGACTGAAACTCACCGAGATCAAAATTAAGAACCCCAGCATGAAAAACGGATGTTCTATCTCGAAGGGTACAAATATCCTGGCTGTGAGTAATATCAGAGCCCCAAGAATTAGAGATTTACTCGCAGCCGCCCCGACATATCCAAGGACGATCTCTAACGCCGAAATTGGCGCGGACAAGATTTCGTAAATGGTGCCAGTGAATTTTGGCATATAAATGCCGAAGGATGCATTTGACACGCTTTCTGTCATGAGGGCGAGCATTATAAGACCGGGTACTATAAATGCAGCGTAGGGTACACCGCCAATCTCCGACATGCGCGAGCCTATCGCGGAACCGAAGACGATAAAGTATAAAGAGGTCGACAATACCGGAGAGGCAATGCTCTGCATCAGCGTTCGCCCGGTGCGAGCCATTTCAAACCTGTAAATGGCCCGAATCGCATAGATGTTCATGTCTGTTTCCTGACCAAATTAACGAAAATATCTTCGAGAGAACTCTGCTGCGTTTGCAAATCTTTATATTCAATACCGCTGCTGTGGAGATCCCGAAGCAGTTCTGGAATGCCAGAGTGCTCCTGGTAGCTGTCAAAGGTATAAATCAATTCGTGAAAATTATTACCCAAAACCACTGAATAAGCATTGAGCAGTGGTGGAATCTCCTTTAGGGGGTGTTGCAGCTGCAGGATCAGCTGTTTCTTCCCTAGCTTCTGCATCAAGACGGTTTTGTTCTCCACCAAAATCAATTCGCCCTTATTGATCACGCCTATGCGGTCAGCCATTTCCTCGGCTTCTTCGATATAGTGCGTCGTCAAGATCGTGGTAACTCTTTGATTGCGAAGCTCACGCACCAGGTTCCACATGTCGTGGCGCAGTGTCACGTCTACGCCGGCGGTAGGTTCGTCAAGAAAGAGGATTTGCGGCTCATGAGCCAACGCCTTGGCGATCAAGACCCGCCTTTTCATTCCACCTGAGAGGGTCCTAATACGGCTGTGTCGTTTATCCCAGAGCGACAAACTGCGCAGAACCTTTTCCAGATAGGCGTCGTTGTGTGGTTTGCCAAAGAGGCCGCGACTGAATCGTACCGTCGCCCAAACGCTTTCAAACGCATCGGTGGAGAGTTCTTGCGGTACGAGCCCGATCTGTTTGCGCGCCTCGCGGTAATCCTTCACCGTGTCGTACCCGTTAACCACGGCCCGGCCGCCAGAGGCGTTAACTATGCCGCATACGATGTTAATCAACGTGGTCTTACCGGCTCCGTTTGGTCCGAGCAGAGCCAAAATCTCCCCTTTGTTGATCTCCAAGTTAACGGACTTAAGAGCCACTAACCCGGAAGCATAGGTTTTGTCAAGGTTTTGGATCTCGATAACGGACGGGGCTGGCATTTTCTTCGCTCACGCGCTCATAAAAAGGACAGGACAAACATTTTTTTCTTGCCATTCTGGCTGTTGGGCTATAAAAACGTGCGGATACCAGGGACTGCCGGTGTCGGCTTCCTTTCCGTCTAATACATACACTTAATATATGTTTTTATGGCCATTGTGAGCAACAACCCAGGCGTTCGCGAGTCTGCAGCTACGCCGGACGCCGGTGTGGGGGGCAATACCTCGCTGGAGCGGATCGGCCGTACCTTGGTGCACGATATAGCAACACCTTTAGCTACCATGCAGCTCAACTTACAGGCGCTGTCGACCTATCTTCCTAAATTATTGGAAGTATATAAAAAGCAGCACCATCTGGTGAGCGAGCTGACACCTATAAGCCCGGACCACCTTGGAGCGCTAGCCCGTTTGCCCGAGGCGATCGAAGGGGATATTCGCCGTCTGCGGGAACTTGCACAAGCCTTTTTGGCTGACATCACACCGGCGCGTCCATCGATATCCAGCGAGGTTCAGCGGGAGGAGGCCAGTCCTCAGAGCTCGTCGTTACCCAAAGTTTCCTTTGTGCTTTTGGTGGAAGACGAAGAGATTCATCAACAAATCGCACTTAAGCAACTGGCAGGCAAGTACAGTATTGACATTGCCCGCACCGGGGCGGAAGCGATACGGATGTGCGACAGTCGCGTTTATGACCTCATTTTGTTGGATTTTATCTTGCCTGGAGGGGACGGGCGAAGCTTGGTCGCAAATCTTCGGCAGTCTCTGTCGAAGGACGCCATAGTGCTCGCGCTCTCCAATATGCCCATTAAATCTAGCGAATACGCCGACTTGGGGATTCACGGGTTTCTGGAAAAGCCGTTCCGCTTGAAGAATTTGAACGACGCGTTGAAGGGGCTCGTGAGCTCCTAGCTCGATACTAACCGCCGATTGGGAAGCAGAAGGTAAATGTTGTACCTGTAGATAAACAGCTTTCGACGTGGATGGTTGCGTTGTGTTCGTCAGCAATCCGCTTGATGGTTTGCAATCCAATCCCGTTACCGCCTCGTTTGGTGCTTTCCGTACTGTTCCATAGGTTCTCCAGCTGGTGAGGATTCATACCTACACCATTATCTGAGATAGAGACGTAGATCTGCCGTTCATCCGCCCAAGTTTGAACCTGCAGTTTAAGTTCAGTGGCCGGCCGAGAGGCTTCGTAGGCATTTTTCAATACGTTGATGAATAGGATTTTCAGGTCTTCGGAATCGCCATTTAATGGAGGGACAGAACCAAAATTGCATTGCAAGTTCGGAATGGTGCGGCCGAAAACCATTGCACAATCGCTGAGGATTTGCTCAATAGAAACGGCCTCAACTTTAATCCGGCGTCCGCCGTTAAGCAGAGCGGCCATAGTGGTAATCAGATGAGACCCCCACGCCACCTGTTCCAGAATGACCTGTCGTCGCTTTTCCTCATCATAGAGGTCGTTGGAAACGATTCCATCGATTATTGAAAGCGGAGCCTTGATATCGTGGTGGTAAATATTCATTACTCCCAGTAAAGACAGCTTCTTTTTCGCTTCCGCCATTTCCTGGTGGAGCTTCTCCAGAATGCTGATGCGGTGTAAAGTTTGAGCAAGTTCACCCATCACCCATTCCATCAGGCGGATGTCGTCATAGCGATAGTAGGAAGCCGATGTCAATGACCGACCGATGAACATAAGCGCGATCATTTGCCCATTTAGCATCACCGGAAAGCAGCTGATAGCAGCGTTTTGTTCAAGCTTTGTTTTGAGTTCGGGAGTTGTCTCATCGATCATCACGATAGATCCGGCGCCGGCGACGTCGTTAAATAGCTGGCTGCGGCCCGACAAATGAAAGCCTTTGTTGGGATTGTTGAGTGAAACATAGCTCCGCGTGTCGATCGTTTCGGTATTATTCAGTAAGAAGAGTTGATACTGGCGTACCTTTATGACGCGGTAGAAAAGGTAGTCCATTAAATCGCCAAGTTCTGCGTAGTTATTGCAAGTGCCGAATTTGCTGCGAAGGTTGTCGACCATCTCGTCGTAGTTATAAGTGCCCGCCGCCAGCAGTCGATTAGTATTAGGGAGCAACCATTTCAAAAACCGAGGGTAGGCCTCAAGGAAAACCGCGAAAAACGCAATAGCAATAACTGCATTCATCAAGGATGACTGAGCGGGAGCTAGAGAGATAAGTGCAAAGTACGAGCCGCTGAAGAGAACCAAAATCAAGACTCGGGCTAATGCGGCGCTCAGGATGGTTCGGATGTCCATGAGCTCGTGTCTGATTGTTGCGTAAAGAAGTGACGAAACAAACACCAGATTAGGAATCACGCCCACAAGTTTTGACAGGTAGAAGTCAAAAGCCAACAGGTGGAGCGCCAAACAAGCAAATGCGAACGTCAGCAACAGCGTGATCAACAACCACTTCAGTTTCTGTTTTTCCCGAGCCGTGGCGGTGCGGTAGCTCAGGACGCCGAGACCTATGCTGGCGAGAAAACACCAGAGGAATACCACAATAAAGGCAAAGTAAATCAAGTCGGGTACTGGGAGGAACCCGTTAGGCACCGCGCGGAGCTCGGAGGGCAGTATAAATGTGTTGAGGAGTCCGAGGGCCGCCGCGCCTACGAAGCCGGGTAACAAAACCGCTCTATAGAAGAACTGAGAGCGAGAGCCCATCAGGCGCCAAGAGAGGAGTCCAAGCGCTGGCGGAATAAAAAACATCCCTGTCCTGAAAATTGGGAATAAGGCCTCAAGTAGCGATTGATCCTTCAGGCTACTCAACAGGAAGAGCTCAAATGACCAAGCGGCTATACAGAAAGCTGCAAGAGCAAAAGCTTTGGTCGTGCCATCTCTCTTCTTCGATAGAGCGATGGCGCCAAAAATCAAATCGAGTATTCCAGCGACAAGGTAGTGGATCATTGGCGAAGATTACTCTCCAGTTTTACTCCAAATAAAGTCCCGTGCAGCCTCTATGTCATGACAGGCCATCAGAACTGTCTTGAAGTGTACATGATGATAGAGCTTGGCGTCGGAAATAGGGGTGAGATGAAACATTCGGTAAAATTTTACATGAGCCGGCCGGACCGCCACAACGACACAACGCGCCTTTTCGCGAATTGCGGACTCAATAATATTGCGGTAGATGCTGAATCGTGCTTTTACACCGCCCAGGCGCTGGAAGTCCGGATGCACCACGAACCTGTTGGCCTCGACGATCGTTTGATCTAGTCCAACATCTCTTTCGAGCTCCTCCCGATACATGCCCATAACGGGAATCGTTTGACTTTTGCCTGGTGTGTAGACGCAGGAGCGGATCGACCCTATCAGTTTCTTATTAAAGTAGATCAGAAACGAATCGCAATTCGGGGTGCCGTCATATTCATCCATAAATCTTCGAGCCGAATTTTTCTCAATGTAGTCTTCTGCGCTGTAGCTTTCGTACCGGATAGAGAAGACATTATCGAGCAGCGGTCCGTAGGCTCGAATACTCCGATATTCCGACTCTCTGGTTATGGGTTCAATATTAGGAATCAATCCTACAGCGGGCGATAAAGCGGGGCTAGCAGTGGAGGTAATGATGGAAGTTGCCATATTTTCTTGCCTCGTTTGGTCAGTGGATTGTTTTGGCGAGAAAAGTATGACGACAAGTTGCTAATTTTCACACTCATGTACAGGTGAAAAATTAACGGTAAAGCCCATTTTGTTTCCCGATTTATCGCGAAAAGAAGAACATTCGGAAAACAGAAACGCCAGGTATAGAATTTACATTCCTCCTGGCAGATTTATTCATTAGGGGTGTTTCGCTTATAATATTTCAGTATAAGTTATTCAGAATCGAAATTAGCCGTTGGGAACGTTTGTTTCCATTTTTCGGCCTTTCGGACGGCACAGAAATAATTGTTCTGGCTTGAATCGCTCTATGGGTCATCTGCGCGGCAAGCGCTTTTTTAACGCTATAACCCAGATCATTTTTTGATCAGATGGCTTCGGTCTCCAGTGGTCGATCTATTCCGCATGGAAATATTGCAAGACACACATATGCAGAAACTGAATCTTGATGGAGGGGGACTGGTGCAGTTAAACTCTCCCCGTGGCATAAAAAATTAATAACAGCCACCTCGCAGGCCAGCAGTTGCTCTCCGTAGTCCCTGCGATCCGCAACTTCCTCGAAGAAGCAAGCCCACCATTTTCAACTTTCGTTCCATTCGCGCCTGGCGACGAATTGGCGAAGGTTTCTTCGCGAGGAATGACCTATGGATATGTGGAGAAAACGCCGTTTTGTCCAGTTTTTAAATCAGCTCTTCCTATTTACGGCAATTTTTACTTCCCAAGTAGGGATAGGTGCTCCCATTCCGGGAGACGCCGATTTCCAGAAGATTCCACTCATAACCGGCTTGGCAAATGCCGTTGATTTTGAAGTCGCGTCCGATGGTAGAATTTTGGTGGTCAATCGTTTCGGAGCTCTACTGGTTTACAGCCCGCTCAACCAGTCTGTCGTCGGTACTACATCCTTAGCTGTGCACACCGGCATCGAAGGGGGCCTTATCGGGGTGGTTACGGATCCACAATTCCTCGAAAACAAGTGGGTATACCTGGTGTATTCACCCACTAATAAGAACGTCAACCGGCTTTCGCGCTTTACCCTTCTGGAAAATCAGCTCGCTCTCACATCTGAAAAAGTACTCCTCGAAATTCCTGTCGACCGAATGGGCGGAAATCACGACGGAGGAAATTTGGAGTTTGATTCGAACGGAAATCTGCTGATTGGCACAGGTGATGATACATTCCATACGAAATATGCCCCTCTTGATGAAACGAACCCCGTGTTGAGTGCAGAAAAATCTTCTGCCAACACCCAGGATCTGCGTGGAAAGATCTTAAGGGTCCACCCGGAAGAAGATGGTACCTACACTATTCCACCAGGCAATCTGTTCACCGATATAAATCATGGTCGTCCCGAAATTTACATAATGGGGGCGAGGAATCCCTATAAGTTCTCGGTCGATCCTTTGACGCAATGGGTGCTGTGGTCGGATATCGGACCGGATGCCAACTCCGGCGGCTTGGACGGCCCGTCTGGAAAAGATGAAATAAATTTGACCAAGCAGGCCGGCAACTACGGTTGGCCGCATTTTATCGGCCCGAACATTGCGTACCGAAATACCTACTTGAACTACTTTTTTGATCCCGCTGCGCCGACCAATGATTCGGTGTGGAATACAGGTGTGCGCGTTTTGCCGCCGGCGCAACCCGCTTGGTTGACGTTTGGCCGATCCTCCTATATGTCCGGTCCTGTCTACCGCCATTCGTCCAACGTAGTAGTTCCGGGAAAGCTGCCTGCAGCTTTTGACGGGTATTTTTTCTACTGGGACTTTAACAACAGCAAAGTTTGGTACGGCAGGTATGACGCCGCCGGCACCCTGCAAAATAGCCAGGAGTGGGCATTTTTAAGCACCAAGGGTAAAGGCTTCATCGATTTTGAAATCGGCCCGGATCATCGGTTATATGTCTTAGAATACGGGAGTGGATGTTGCGCACTTGATGTAGGTAACGGCGTTCTGAGCCGGGTGGACTACGTCGGAGCGAATCAAAATCAACTGCCGCTTGCGCAAATCCACGCTAGCGTGCGCAGCGGCTCCCTGCCCCTCACGGTCAACTTCACCAGTACCGGCAGCTTGGATCCAGACGGCTCTTCCGTAACTGTAACCTGGGATTTCGATACGGACGGGGTATTCGATGCAACCGGTCCGGCCGCGGGCCATACCTATACCGCCAAAGGGATTTTTAATGCACAGGTGAGAGTAGCGGACGGTGATGGTGGTGTCGCTGTAGCGAACACAACTATTCATGCTGGGAACAACATAGCGGAGCTGGTCGCGACATGGCCGCCGCAGGGCGGGTTGTTTTCCTGGGACGAAGATGTCGACATTTCCGTGACCGTCAACGATAAAGAGGATGGCTCTTCCTCTGGCGGTACCATCGGCTGCGGTGTCGTCGATATAACCCCTGCTTTAGGCCATTTAGATCACGTGCACGATCTTGGTTTGGTCAACAATTGTGAGCACACTTTGTTTTTGCACAGTGATCATAATATCAATGGTGAAGATGATCTTTACTTCCAGTTTTTAATGCACTATCGAGACGAGGACTTACTCGACTCGTTTGCAACGCGACAAATTTTTCCGAAAAAAGCCGCGGCGGAATATTTTGACGAGCAGGCGGGTATACAGCTAGTGCCTAACACTGACCCTGAATCTGGCTCCCGAAACCTTGTGAAACCAACAGCCGACGGATCCTATCTGCTTTTCGCGGGACGGAACCTGCTGAATATAGATGGTGTCGTTTTCAGGGTCGCGGCGAGTAAATCGGGCAGGATCGAGTTGCGGCTTGACTCGCCCTCGGGCGACCTTTTGGCGAGTGTCGATGTGGCACCCACCGGCAGCCTCAACAGTTGGGTCAATCTTGAGACCGATCTCACAGACCCGGAGGGCATGCACAATTTGTACGTCATTTTCGTCGGAGATGATTTATCCCTAAGCCTGAGCTCAATCGAGTTTACCGGTGCAGGAATTTCTTATCCGAGTTCAACCACACCTCCAGACCTGGTGCCGCGTATTCCTCCTGCGGCGGTCTCTGCATCTACCTTTCAAGCAGCGGGTTTAGAGGCGGACAAAGCCGTTGACCAAAACACCACAACTCGCTGGTCGAGTCGGTTTACCGATAACCAGTGGATTGCGCAAGATCTTGGCGGGCTTTACCGGATCCGTAAAATCGTGCTGAATTGGGAAGCAGCTTATGGTGCGACCTATCAGCTGCAAGTATCCGAGGATGGCCAGAGTTGGATAAGCATCCATTCAGAAGCAAGTGGCGGCCCTGGAATAAAAACCTACCTTTTCACCAGCACCCCACCGGCCCGGTATGTTCGCATGTTGGGGTTAACTCGGGGCACTGGCTGGGGTTATTCGCTCTATGAATTTACTGTGCATGCCGAGCGGGTAACTTCCGATCCTCCGGTACTTACGACCTTGTTACTTACGCCTCCGACAAGCACTCTGGCGGTCAATCAAGTTCAGCAATTTACCGCCGACGGTCTCGACCAATACGGTCAGCATTTTCACGCACACACGGGCATCACCTGGTCGAGTACCAGCGGTAGCAGCATAACTGCCGGAGGCGCATTTTCCGCGGCCGTGCCCGGGTTGCACAGGGTCACAGCTAGCTTAAACGGTGTTAGCGGCCACGCGGATATCGATGTCAGCGGTACAACGAGCGGCAACTTGGCCTTAAATAAGCCAACAGTTGCGTCCTCTCAAGAGTCGGAAACTTATGCTTCGCATCTTGCTTTTGATGGCAATCAGACCACCCGTTGGGCCAGTCAATTTTCCGATCCGCAATGGGTGGCCGTGGACCTTGGAGCACTTTATAACCTCAGCGGTGTAAAACTCATCTGGGAGCGTGCCGCAGCCCGCAGCTTCGCCATTCAGGTTTCCCTTGACGGGGCTGAGTGGCAGACTCTCTACAGCACAACAACGAGCAGCGGCGGCACGTTGGAAATTCCTTTGGCGGGTGGCACGGCCCGTCATGTTCGGATGTTCGGCACGACCCGCACCACGCGCTACGGCTATTCCCTTTTCGAATTCGAGGTGTACGGTCAACCTGCACAAGTAAATCCGCCGGTGTTAACCACGCTTGTGATCGCACCGGCGCCGGCCCTTGTGGTGCAACAGGCACATACTTTCACGGTGCAGGGTCGCGATCAATTTGGGGCGAATTATCCCCCCGGGAGCGTAACTTGGAGTAGCTCTGCCGGCAGCTCCATCAGTAGCACAGGGGTTTTTGTCGCTACCGCTCAGGGAGAGCATACAATTACCGTCTCAGGTGGCGGCGTGAGCGCGCAAATAGTTGTTCAGGTGGCAGCGCTACCAGCCGTCAACCTTGCCCTGCATCAACCCGCCACGAGTTCATCTGTGCAAAGTGCTACCTATTCCGCAGAATTTGCAGTGGACGGTAGTGTTGACACTCGCTGGAGCAGTGCCTTTGCCGATCCACAATGGCTTGCAGTCGATCTCGGTGCGCAGTATCAGGTGAGCAGCGTCCGACTGAATTGGGAACGCGCCGCCGCGCGAGTTTATTCTCTGCAGGTTTCCTTGGACGGCGCCGCTTGGCAGAGCGTTTACACCAACTCTGCCGGCACCGCCGGCATACAAGAAATCAGCTTACCCCAAAATATAACGCGTCATATCCGTGTATTAGGGACAGCGCGGACCACCCGCTACGGTTATTCTCTGCTGGAGTTCGAGGTGTACGGTATTCCTGTGGAAACACCCTAAAAAGCTGCGCTCCCGGAAAGCAAGGCGGGGTTTTCGGGAGTCGTTCGCCCCAATTGTTTCCGCTGTGGCGGAAAGAAGGCTCGTGGATGTGTTTTCACGAGTATGGCAGCGGCAGTAGGGTATAGCGGCGAGATTAACGTCTCCGTTTGACTAGCCATTTCACTGTGACAAAGCCGGAGAACTCTATGAACGTCCGTAATAACCAGGCCGGGCACCTGTTGAAGGTGCTGGCCGCTGCCGTCATATTGACGCTGGGTAGTCAATCTTTTGCCGAGACGCTGAATATCCAAACCGCCACCATCGCCGATCTCAACAAAGCGTTTGCGACCGGCAGGCTCAGCTCCGAAAAACTCGTATCCACCTACCTCGAGCGTATTGAGGCTTACGATAAGCAGGGCCCCAACATTAATTCAGTGATTACCTTGAACCCAGCGGCGCTTGCCACTGCCAAGCAGCTGGATGCGGAGCGCCAAAAAGGCGAAATCCGCGGTCCACTACACGGTATTCCGGTGGTACTAAAAGACAATTTTGATACTTTCGATATGCCTACGACCGGCGGTTCGCAGCTGCTGGAAGGTTCGATCCCACCGGATGACGCCTTCGTAGTAAAAAAGCTGCGTGACGCCGGTGCGATTATTCTTGCCAAGGTGAACTTAAGCGAGTGGGCAGGGGGTGGTGGTAGCGTCAGCGGTGCTACGGATTCAAAAGTATTAAAAGCCGGTGCGGTTCCGAACGGCTCGAGTACTTCGGGCGGGCAGACGTTAAATCCGCACGATCTTACCCGCGGCCCCGCGGGATCCAGTGGTGGCACGGGTGCGGCCATAGCGGCTGTCTTTGCCCAGTTTGGCCTTGGGACCGACACTGGTGGTTCCGTGCGCGGCCCCAGTTCCGTCAACGGCATAGTTGGCTTAAAGCCGACCCACGGTTTATTGTCCCGCGATGGCATTATCCCTCTTGCGCTCACCTTCGATACCGGGGGTCCGATGGCGCGCAGCGTGTATGACATAGCCCTTTCGCTGAACGTCATGACGGGCGTTGATCCTGCGGACGCGGCTACCCGGAAAAGCGCGGGAAAAATTGCGGCGGATTACACCAGTTTTTTAAAAACGGGTTCGTTAAAAGGGGCGCGAATCGGTATTGCGCGCGATTTTACGGGAAAAAATTCCGAGGTAGACCGGGTCTTTAATCAGGCGGTTGCAACCTTAACTAAACTCGGGGCGACAGTGGTAGACGTGAAATACCCCGCGTTTATGCTCGAAGGACGCATGGATATCTCTTCCCTGGTAATGGCCTCCGAGTTCAAAGCGCAGATTACTGATTACTTGCAGACCACAGGTGCCAAATATCCTAAAACCTTCGATGATCTGGTGCAGCTCGCCAACAACCCCAAAACGAACTACCGCAGTCCGCAGAAGGCGTATGGCCTCAAATATACCGCAGCCACGGCATTGGAACTCGACAATCCAATCTATTTAGCGGCTAAAAATGAGGGCCTGACAATGATTACCAAAACGATCGAGGGAATTATGATGAACGCTAAACTCGACGCCATAGTCTATCCCACCAATACGAGCGCCGCTTCACTGATTGTCCCCACTAGCGATCCCAAGCCGCGCACCCCGACGGATTCCGCCACCAACATTGCTAACCAAACGGGCTTTCCCGACTTAATCGTGCCGGCAGGCATGACGAACGATGGCCTGCCGGTCACCATCTCTTTTTTTGGTCCGGCCTTTAGCGAGGGAAAGTTATTGGCCTACGGATATGATTTTGAGCAGGCGACCAAAGCACTGGCGCTTCCTAAAAATACCCCAGCTCTGGCGGGAGACCTCATCACCTTTTGAACGGAGCGGAGGCGGGCTGTACTTATACAGAGCACGGAGCACGAAGCTCCTCCGCAGTGCAGTGCCAACCGACCATTTTCTTCAACACGATTACCGGTAATTACCCGGCAGGGAATTATGCATGTGTGTCGCGGCTATGGCCGCCTGACCTATAGCTACGCTGACTTGGTGGAGGTAACTAACAACGTCTCCAGCGGCGTAGAGGCCCGGCACTGTGGTGCACTGGTGCTCGTCCAGTTCCAGATGTCCGGTTGGTCTGCAGGCCGCCCCGAGCGCGGTAGCAAAATGGATTCCCTTGGCTTCGCCCACTAGCACGTACAGCGTATCGAAGCGAAATTCGCGGCCATCATTGGTGCGTACTAATGGATCTTCGTTTTGATTGACGGTAATCGTTTCAACGGCCGCGCCAGGCACTTCCACTCGCGCCGCGTGCAGGTCCGCGAGGCATTGATCCGGGAGAGTCTTGGCGGGTTGGCAAAACAAGGTCACCCGGCGGGAATAATTGCGCAGGAAGAGGGCGTGCGACGCGCAGCACTCCGGCGTTGAGATAACGCCTATGTTTTGGTCTTGCGCTTCGAATCCGTCGCAGACGGGGCAAAGCCGAATTTTTCCCGCTCGCACACTTTCCTCCCAGTTTTCAACCAGCGGATGTTCATCGAGAACCCCGGTCGCCAAGAGTACTTTTTGTGCACGCAGAGGGGCCCCCTGGATATTGGTTTCAAACCAGCCATCACGCAGCGTCAAGGATTGGACCTTTTCTTCAACGATCGTACCGCCATATTGTTTTGCCTGGCTGCGCAACCGTGCGAGCAAATCCCAGCCGGCAAGCCCGTCGGGAAACCCCGGATAATTGTGGCTAACCGGAATCATGGCCGCTCGGCTTTCCCCGCCGTCGGCGACCACCAGGCTACGGTGGAAACGTCCAAGGTAAATTGCCGCTGTTAACCCGGCAGGACCAGCCCCTACAATCAAACAATCGACAGTTCGCATGCGAGGTCTCAAAAAGTTCATAAACGATTTAATTCATTATGAACTCGTTGATGGCCAGCGAGTTCGTTTAGGTAAAAACATTTTTATTGACCATCTCTGTGTACTCCCGTACTTACAGCGTTTTTCAGCGTGATTAAGGTGGAAATTCGTTCAATGAAAAATGACGGGAGCCTTGTATGCTGGCGATGAACTATAGAGGGCCCGGTCGGGTCCGCATCGGGCAAAAACCCATGCCGGAGATCCTTCATCCCCAAGACGCCATTGTTCGCGTGACGCGTGCCTGTATTTGCGGGTCCGATCTGCATTTGTACCATGGAAACGTACCTGATACTCGGGTGGGCACCACGTTCGGTCACGAATTTACCGGAGTGGTCGAGGAAGTGGGCAGCGAGGTGCGCAACTTGAAGGTTGGTGACCAAGTGCTGGTGCCTTTTAATATTGCCTGCGGTCGCTGCGTTTTCTGTCGGCAGGGCCTGTATGGCAACTGCCATGAATCGAACCCTCAGGCAACCGCGGTCGGAGGAATATTTGGTTATTCGCATACGGCGGGCGGTTATGACGGCGGTCAGGCGGAATACGTGCGGGTGCCCTACGCCGATGTCGGTCCCACTGTGATTCCCACCGGAATGGACCTCGATGACGCCGTATTGTTAACCGACGTGGTCCCCACCGGTTATCAGGCCGCGGAAATGGGCGGGATACAAGTGGGCGATACTGTAGTCGTTTTCGGCGCGGGCCCCATAGGCATTATGGCGGCGCGCTGTGCCTGGTTGTTCGGTGCGGGACGTGTCATCGTCATAGACCAGTATGAATACCGCCTCGAGTTTGCAAAACGATTCGCCCAATGCGAGGTTTATAACTTTCGCTCGATGGACGATCCGGTTCTTTTTATCAAAAAGCTGACGGATAATATAGGCCCGGAGGTTTGTATAGACGCCGTCGGAGCCGAAGCGGCAGGCAGCGCGCTGCACAGTCTCACCGGCCGTAAAACGCTTCTTCAAGCCGGCTCCCCGACGGCATTGCAGTGGGCGATCAACTCAGTAAAAAAAGGTGGTGTGGTCTCTATCGTCGGTGTCTATGGTCCCACAGGGAATATGATTCCTATCGGCAACGTCCTAAATAAGGGTATTACGATTCGCGCCAATCAGGCGTCCGTAAAACGCCTGTTGCCGCGACTTATCGAGCATGTGCAGAACGGCGTTTTAAATCCAAAAGCGCTTATTACGCACCGAATTCCATTGCAGGATGTGGCCGACGCCTATCGGATATTCAACGACAAGCTGGACGGCTGCATAAAACCCGTGCTGTTAACCTGAGCTGGAGTACGACCATGATCGACAACAATGACAGTAGCCAGACAACTCTCAAAGACAAATGGGGTAACCAGCGAGCCAATATTCCGGGCTGGGGCATTGATGCCAACCCTAAAAATGATCCCACTTTTCCCATGCGACAACGATTTGATGAAGACCGCGCAGGTTTTACCTGGCAGCGCCCGACGCAGCAGCCCGGGTACGAAAAAGCGTTGCATTCGAATGAGCGCCCGGATGTAACGCGCGTTTTCGGCACCTCCGCGCCGGCGAGCGGGCTGAGCGGTGCGGTACGCCGCTGCGCTTTCAAATACAGCGAGGGTCGATTTGCTCATTGGGCGCTCTTGCTTCTGGCTGATCGCATTAACGTCGTCGAGGGTTTTGCCACGGACCTCTGCCATGGCCGCGCGACACAATGCGTGACCGATCGAGGCATCAAAGCGAAGTGGCAATACGATCGCAATGCCGTTCTTGCAAAAGGCGCCGTTTGCGCAGCGGTGGTGGGGGTGTTAACGATGGTGTGCTTCCGTCGGCACTTGCTGCCTCAAAAAAGAGGGATGATCTCCGCGGCGCTGATGCAACACTGCCGCCATCTCTGGCGTTCAAGGTTATAGAACACCCGCACACCCCACGATCCCCACCCGCCGCCACCTTGCTGGTGGCCGTTGCAGCGGGTGGGGATTTTTGCTGCAAATTATTCCCGATCGCCTTTGCCGATCGTCTGGTCGCCGACTCAAGCGGATCTCAACAAATCCTGAATAATAAAATAATGGTCTTCGCACATGTTCTGGAGCTCCAGGTCACACAGCCGAACCCAGCGTGCATCTTTGGCATCGTCACTGGCTCTGACCTCTGGTAATTGAGCGTCAGGTGCGAGCTCGATATAAAACGCATGGGTAATGGTGCGGCCTCGGGCGGATCTGTCAGGGTCGTCATAGGCCCGGCTGCGTTTGATGCATGCTTGCAAAAGAGACGCGGCCACGTTCAATTGGGTCTCTTCCTGTAATTCGCGCAAGCAGGCATCTTGTAGACGTTCGGCTGGATCCAAAAAACCGCCTGGCAGAGCCCATAGGCCTTTTCCGGGATGGTCTCGTCGCTTGATCAGCAGCACGTGGCCGGACTGAACCACTACCGAGTCGACGGTCACCAAGGTGGGCGGATAAGGTGCGGCTTTCCAGGCGTCCTGATATTTTTGCACGAACAACATTTCCTCCCGGACGTGCCTATAGCTTTCACTTTTCGTGAAAGCCAGCAGGAACCGTGCTATAGGATTCGGCAGATGGTCGTTGGGGGTGAGATCGTCAACGAGTTGGTCTAAGCTGCCGGTAAAATAATCTCGGCGCACCTGAGCCGTGATGACTTTCTGTTGAACTTCGATAGTAACATCATGCCAGTCGGGAAAAGGATTTATGTCGAACCTTGCTAGGCCATTTTTATAATTCATCAGAGCTATGACCGCAGGCTGACCAGGCACTGTATGGTGGATCGAGACCAAATTTCCTACGGCAGCTTGGACATTGCGAAGCCAGATCTGATCGTTATAGGGCATATCCTCCAAGGGCGAACAGAGGAGCCGCGCGTTGTCCGCTTCGCTCAGGCAGGCGCGCACCATTTGTTCTCGTTCCTGGTAGGTCCAGGGATTACGCGCGCTGCGAGCTTGTCCAGCAGAGCCTAGTAAAAGAATCAATTTGTCGGCCTGCTCCAAACCTTCGTTCACAACCTGTAGATGCCCGGAGTGAAAAGGCTGAAACCGGCCTATAAAAACGGCGAAATCAAAAGGGTGGGGCATGGAAAATCCTGACTGACGATGGATGGGATCCGGAATGTGCCTGATTACAGGGTTCTCGCACATGCACACGCTCCAGTGCGCATTATTGTTGGCGTGATAGACGCTCGATGACAAGCGGCTGCTTGCATTTCCTGTTGACCCAATGCTCAGGTCGACCATAAATTCCTCGCCGCTAATCTTTGTCTTTGCCAAGCAGTATCAGGGCCGCAGGGCCAACACGGCGCCCGTGCTCACCATAATGCAGCCAGCGCCGTAATGTAATGCTCTATTTGCTCGAGTACTTTCCAACAATCTGCCGGTTTTGCTGGCGGCGTATGCGTAAGCGGCCATAACAGGTCCGACTGAAAAGGTTGCCACTGCAAGAAGACCGACAACTTCTACCGCCGATATGGATGCAAGGTCGATAAATGCCGGGAAGAGGCTAAGGTAAAATAAAATGGCTTTGGGATTTCCTAAGGTAGTGGCTAAACCGGCAATTAAATTCGCGGTTAATGAATATTCCTGAACAGGTTTCACGGCCCCCGCGTTTGGCTTTTTTATCAATAGTTGGATTCCCAGCCATACCAGATAAGCGGCTCCGCTGTATGTGATTAGGGAAAAGAGTCCCCCCATCGATTCGGCTAAGGCGGTTCGTCAGAAGAAATACCTGCTGTTGTGCTGTCATCAAATATCGTGAGATGGCTGCTATTGGAGCTGACAAGTATGCCGAGTGATACGAGCATAAGGAAACACAAAGTATCAAAGTAAGGATGGTGGGCCCACCAGGACTTGAACCTGGGACCTGCCGATTATGAGTCGGATGCTCTAACCAACTGAGCTATAGGCCCTAAAAGATCCGGCGCTTGTGGCCACCGGTGACAGAGGCTGCGGAACGCGGCGGTCTGCACTTGAGAGATTATGCGCTTGGCTGTTCACTTGTGGCGACAGCCAAGTTATTTGGCAGAGGCCCCGGATTGAGGATTGCCAAGGCCGGGCATTATAGTGCCGGCTAAACAATCTGGCCAGGGCCAAACGCACTTTTCCATTAGTCGTCCAGAAAGCCGCGCAGGTGGTCCGATCGGCTCGGGTGGCGCAGTTTGCGCAGCGCTTTCGCTTCGATCTGGCGAATCCGCTCCCGGGTTACATCAAACTGCTTGCCCACCTCTTCCAAGGTGTGGTCGGTGTTCATGTCGATCCCGAACCGCATTCGCAGCACCTTTGCTTCCCGCGCCGTCAGGCCGGCGAGTACTTCGCGGGTCGCTTCCATCAGACCCTGAGTGGTCGCGGCATCCACGGGGGACGTGATGGAGGTATCTTCGATAAAATCCCCGAGGTGCGAGTCTTCGTCGTCGCCTATCGGGGTCTCCATGGAAATGGGTTCCTTAGCGATCTTCAGCACCTTGCGGATCTTGTCCTCGGGCATTTCC
>DJFO01000207.1:1632-8664 GCA_002432555.1 Marinagarivorans sp. UBA5870 | reverse complement strand
GGTTGTGCCAGTGCAGTGGGGATTCTTGGGGGCCAGTTTACAAACCATCGTATCCAATTTTTCTTTGAGGTCAGACTTACCACCCCAGGTGCCTATGGCGTGGCTAGGTGCGGACATCATAGTGAGGGAGGCTATCAAGGATAAGCCAAGCAGCGATTTTTTCATTATGTTCTCCAAGGTTGCGATCAAGGCGATAACGCATCGCCTAAGCGGGTACTCTTGTATTAGCAGGCGGCGTGCCAATCATCATGTCGAAAGAAAAACCTATACAAGACAAAGCTTTGACGCTAGCTCTAGGTTAAACGAGCCTTTTCCCTGTTAAGTTTTTCGACTGCAGCCGCCGGTTATTAAAAATGGGGTTTTTATCCTTGTCCACCAAAGAAGCGCTAGATTGTGACGCTTGCCTGCCACGAGTTGCACACCTTGTCGCACCCGCCGACCCTCGCGGGCACTTTGCGGCCTATGAGAGAAGCGCAGGGACTGTAAACTCTCCAAGGAGGAACAAACTGATTATTGGGGGCGCAACCTACTCATCAGTCGGCACGCCAACTCGTACCCCACCACCACTAAAGCGCCGACCAACGCACCGAGCACCGCCGGAACGAGATACATCAACCAGGCCCCGGCGGTGCCCAAGGCTTCGAGCCAATGATGGAGATTATGCTCCAGCCCCGGGACCCCGTGCAGCAGTATGCCGCCCCCAACTAAAAACATGGCGAGGGTGCCGACGACGGACAGCAACTTCATCAGCAGCGGCGAGGTGGACACCAAAGCCTGGCCGAACTGCTTTAAGGGCGGGCCTTTTCGGCGAAGAGCGAGTCCGGCGTCGTCAAGCTTAACGATGCCCGCCACGAAGCCGTATACGCCGAAAGTCATCAAGAGTGCGATCAGAGTAACGACCGCAATCTGAATACCCATCGGCCGCTCCGCAACTGTTCCCAAGGTAATAGCGATGATTTCAGCGGAAAGAATAAAATCGGTGCGGATCGCGCCTTTTATCTTTGTCTGCTCGAATGCGACCATGTCGACCTTAACATCGGCCACTGCTGCCACTAATTCAGCGTGCTCCTGGTGGCGCGCCGCGGAAAAGTGGTGCAGGATTTTTTCCACCCCTTCGAAACACAGAAAGGCCCCGCCCACCATTAACAGTGGGGTGACCGCCCAAGGCAGAAACGCGCTGATGAGTAGCGCTGCCGGAACCAAAATCAATTTAT
Source organism: Marinagarivorans sp. UBA5870 (assembly GCA_002432555.1). The sequence continues at coordinate 7,450 of DJFO01000207.1, read as the reverse complement.
TGCGCAGCGAACCTTTGAATACCGCCCAAACCACCGGCAGCTCGCGGTCGGCCGTCACGCCGCTTACTTGTTCCGCATTGACGGCGAGGTCATCGCCCAGTACGCCTGCAGTCTTTTTTGTCGCCAGCTTAGTCAGAACCGCCACGTCATCGAGCAGCGTCGCTATATCGTCGATCAGGCTTAATAAACTCGCTCCGGCCATATCAGGGCGTCTCCCGGCTAGTCTGAGGTGGTTCGCGAAAAGGTTGCAGTTCAATCCCGTCGAGCATGTTTCCCACCAGCCGGATCCAGCCGCGATAGCGCCGATCTCCCTGCACGGAAAACTCGAACTCGAAAATACGCACCACGCACAAACCGCCGAAGCGGGTGCGGCCGATGCGCAGGCGACACAGTACGGCACTTTGATCAAGAAATTGCAAGCCCTGCCCTTCGATATGCCGGCGCGCGAGGGCTTGGGCCCGTCGGCTTAAATTAGTGTGATGCAGCCAGAGCGCCACCGCTGCCGAGATCCCGATCAGCCAGCAGAGCAGTTCAAATGACATAGAGCGCACCAAGAGGTTGCGGGGAAGGGCATTATACTAACGAAGCGGCGCAAGGACAGTGGGCGGATCGAGATAAAAAATCATGGGCTCTGAAATAAAAAAAGCCGGTTAACGAGTAACCGGCTTGCGCAAAGGGACAGCAACAAACTGTAAAAATTTCACTTCGGCGGGTGGCGAATCAGGCTTTGACTATATCCTGCTTCTCATTTTGCTNNTTGATTGCCTTTAATGCCGAGTATTGTGAGCTCGACATCGTCACCAATCATTAACTTTTCTCCGGTTTTTCTTGACAAAATTAACATGGTTTACCTCTCCTTAATATTGGGACTTTGTCTTTAATTCAAAGGTGCTGAGTACCGGGAATGGTATTCGAGTCCACCCATCGCCACAGACGTTCTATCGTCTCTGCAATACTTTTTCTCTGACCGTCAGCCGTGCTCTTTGTTAAACANNCACACATGCATCTCCCGCGCTGCCTCTTCGATCAGCGCCAGGCCCTGATGGTCGCGGTAATAATTCGAGCGAAACAGTACCATGGTAATAATTTCGCTCAGCGTAATTAATTCCAGCAGGTAGCTACAGCCAAAGTGGTTCGCCTGCTCTTTTAAATCAGCGATTTTGTTCATCAGTTGNNTTGCGATTTTCCAGAGTAAAAACGAAACAGTTATCGAGGCTTTCGTTCGTACTCTTGATCGCTTGCTGCAGTTGCTCGAGCGCCTGTCGAGTAGATCGCTGATAAATCGAGGCAACGGCGGGATGCTCCGATTTACAACTGAAATTTTTTTCTGCACAGGCTTCTAGGCAATACATCGCACTCGCTCCAACCGTTACACACCGGCTCCCGGTGCGCCCTCTGCGGCAGCACAAGTATCCGGTCGTTTGGCAAATAGACGATTGCAGCATTGATGCCAATCGAAAAAAACCTTAGGAATCAATAGGTTNNTTGAAGGGGGAGATACGTTTTTTGCTCGGATGGGAAGGATTGGGTGCCATAGCGCAACGCTTGTCGCAGGGGCATTTCACTTCGGGCGCGAGCCGCGCCCGAACTCGCGGCGAAAAAGTAACTAGAGTGGCTATTTTTCCCGCGCGCGCACCAGGCGCTTATTCAGAGCTTGGCGAGTGATGCCCAGCAGATTGGCGGCTATGCCTTGGTTCCCATCGGCTTTCCGCAATGCAGCCTGTACCAGNNTTCTTTAAGCGTCGGCAGCCGATCGCCGGCGAAGAGGGCATCTGCCGGTGGTTTACTGATGGGCTCCGCGGCGGGTTCCATGCCCATGGCGCTGCGGAAGCTCTGTAGGGAGAGGGTGGAGCCTTTTTGACGGGCAACCGCGTCGAACACCATGCCCTCCAATTCTCGAATATTACCGGGGAACGGGTAGGTGTTCAGCAATTGATAGAGCGCGACAGGGATTGCCGGCGGACTTATTTGCAGCTCTTCCGCTGCCCGATCACAAAATCGTTCGACCAGTGCGGGTATATCGTCGACGCGTTCGCGCAGCGGAGGTATATGAATGTGGTGGGGTTTTAGGCGGTAATAAAGGTCCTGGCGAAACAAGTTTTGCTCAATCGATTTTTTGAGATCGACGTTGGTCGCCACTACTATGCGCGCATTGGAAATCCGTGGCTGGTCTTCCCCCAGCGGGTAATATTCCCGCTCCTGGAGTAGGCGGAGGAGTTTAACCTGTGAGGGAATGGCAAGATCGCCGATTTCGTCGAGAAANNCAGCAGGCGGGTCTGGGCATCCATGGGCATGTCGCCGATCTCATCGAGGAAGAGGGTGCCGTTGTTGGCGGCCTCGAAGCGGCCTACCCTATCTTCGCGGGCGTCGGTGAAGGCGCCTTTTTTATGGCCGAAGAGAGTGTCAGAAAAGGTGGTGTCATCGAGCCCTGAGACGGTGACAGCAATGAATTCGCCGCTGCGTCCGGAGGCCAAATGCACGGCGCGCGCAAATAATTCTTTCCCGGTGCCGGTCTCTCCGGTAATCAAAACAGGCTGTGATGTGCGGCTGACAGCTTCGATGTAGCAAAACAAATCGCGCATGGTTTCGTTTTCGCTCACTATGTGGCGAAACGCTTCCGGTTTTTGTAGGCGGCGCGACAGAAACCCGGACCGCAGCTGATCGATTTCGTCGCGCAGGCTGCGTGTTTCCATGGCGCGGTGCACCGCGGATATCAGCCGAGTTTTCTCTACGGGTTTCACCAAATAATCGGCCGCCCCGGCGCGCATGCAACGCACCGCCAACTCCACCTCATTGGCGGCGGTCATGATGATGACCGGGATTTCCGGATGTTTCTCTTTGATTTGGGTCAGCAATACTTCGCCGCCGATGTGCGGCATGTTTAAATCGATCAGCGCTACGGCGACCGGATTGGATGCTAAAAAGCTCATGACTTCGCGGCAGTCGGCAATGGTAACTACGTTCGCAGTCCCCGCAGTGCGCAGGGCGAGCGCCGTGCTGCGTAAAATTTGGCTCTCGTCGTCAACTAACAAAACCGGTAATTCGTCACTGGTGTCTGTCACAGTTTAAGCTCGCGTTGGTAGGCCCGAAGCGACTTGCGAGAAAAATTATTCCCTGCCGAACCGCATGGCTCGAAGCCCAAGGTTCATTGGCCTGTTAAATTTGACGCATACCCGCCGCGCCGGGCGAAAGCAATGCAACCAGCAAATTATGCGCCATTCCGGGCGCTATACTGCCACATACTGCCTTTGAGTGCATTTTTTGGCAGCGAACGCCTTGGCGTTGCAAATTCTGTCGCAGGTGGAGAATTTTACAGTCTCAGAGCGAACTTGTATCTACTGCATGAACAGCGGGTCCCCGACCGGCAAGAGGATGCGCATCGTAGTCCCGCGCCCCGGTTCCGAAAGCGCTTCGAGTTGGCCGCCGTGCTCGCGGATCAATCTAAATGAGATGGACAGGCCCAGGCCGGTGCCGCCTCGGTCCTGCTTGGTGGTGAAAAAAGGGTCGAAAATGTGCGGTAGATTTTCGGCCGAGATTCCGCTGCCATTGTCGGTCACGTCGCAGACGACATATTGGTCTTTCGGGTAGGTGCGCACTTGAATGCAAGCGTTTTCACCTTCCACCGCGTCCAGGGCATTGGTGATCAGATTGACGATTACCTGCTCCAAACGTTGCGAGTCTCCCTGAATTGCAGGCAGTTGCGGCGCAAGATCGTAGATCAGCTTCACGCGGCCTCGCTCCAGCACCGAGCTAAACAGGGTGCGAACCCTATTGACGACGGCATTAAAATCGAGTGGCAGGAATTCGGCGTTTTCCCGCGGTCGTGAAAAATCTTTTAGATCCTTCACTATGCGGTCGATGCGCCGACTGGACGCTTTGATATCGGCGAGCAATTCCGGCAGGGTCGCGATGATCTCCTGTACACACATGCCATTAAATTGCAGCTGCGCCAGTTGATCGCCGAGAAATTCCTCCAGCAGTTCGAGAAGATGATGGGTAAACCCGTCCAAGAGCTCCGCATTCATCTGAATAAGGTGATTGGGATTGTTAATTTCGTGGGCAACCCCGGCGACCATGGTGCCGAGGGAAGCGAGTTTATCCGCGCGCAGGAGTTGTTTTTGCTGCTGCTCTGCCGTGTGTTGCAGCTGGCGCAGTGTGGTGACGTCCCGCAATATCACCAATGCGCAGGGGCGGCCCTGCAATTCAACCGAGCGCCACGACAGCAGGCAGGTGAGGTCTGCAGCGCGCACCTCGATGTTGTGTCCTGCCACCGATTCCCGCAGTAATTCGGGCAATTGAGCGTTACCGAGTCGCTGGGAAAATTCGGGCAACGGAAGATTGACAAGATCGCGTTCGGTGCAGCCGGTCATGGCCGCCATGGTTCGGTTCGCATCCATCACCGCAGCGCGCTCCAAATCAATAAATGCGATGGCGTCAGGGCTCGCCGCGAACGCCTTGCTGAACAATTCCTGCGACGCTTGTAATTCGAGCTCCGCCAGCTTTTGATCCGTGACATCCATCGAAATGCCAAAGACACGTCGGCTGTCGCGGCCACCGGGGTAAAACAGGGTCATGGTCCCGCGCATATAACGCAGCGCGCCGTCGGTGCGAATAATGCGGTAATCGTGCGTGAGCGCACGTTCGCGCAGGTTGCCAAAGACGTTGCGCAGAAGGTCGCGGTCGTCGGGGTGCACTTGCTGATAAAAATCCTGCGTGGTCGGTTTGAAGGACTGTGGCGGGTGGCCGAATAGACGGAAAAATTCGTCACTACAGCTGAGCGTCTGGGTTTTTTGGTCGAGTATCCAGTGCCCGAGATGCGCAATTGCCTGGGCTTCCGCCATGCGCGCTTCGCTTTCGATCAACGCCTGCTGGCTTTGGCGGCGTTCCTGTTCCGCGCGGCGGCGCACGGTGATATCCATAATAATGCCAAACGTCGAGGCCACTTTGTCGGCTTCCATGCTTTTGCGAGCTATAGCCTGCACATGGCGTTCCTCGCCATTGGGCCAGATGATCCTATGCTCTGCACCCACCGCGGCAGACGAGGGGTCCGTCAGAGCGTTGATCACATAGCCGCGATCATCCGGGTGAATACGTTCGGTCAACTGCGCCCAAGTGGGCGCCTCTACCGCGGGATTAAAACCGTAGATGCGGGCGAACTCGTCGCTGACCTGCAGAATCTTGTTTTGAGTCCTGTAAGACCAGTGGCCCATGTGCGCGAGCGCTTGTGCTTCCGCGAGGCGAGTCTGGCTCAGGCTCAGCTGTTGCTCCCGATTTTCCAGCTGTCGCTGAGCGATGACGCGCTGAGTGATTTCGACGGCGATTCCCCAGACCGTTTTTATCCTGCCATTGCTGATCAGGCAGGTAAGACTGTTGGAAAAAAAGCGCTCCTGGCCGCGGTGGTCGACGAAGTGGCTGATCGAGTCTTTCACGCGGTAGTTGTACTGCACCAGCTCCTGCCAAAGCGCTGGCTGGAGAAACGGCAGGCGATGCCAGTCGGCGCCGATGACTTCCTGCCGATGACCGCAATCGGTCAGGTTCGCCGCGGCCTCGTTCAGTTCTGCCAAAACGGCGTAGTGCTGTAGATCCTCCACCTGCTGTTCCGCAACGGCGTCGACCGCAACGGGCTGCAGGATTTCACAGCGCCAAATCGCCTCAGGGTTGTTGTCGACCAAAGCGTAATAGCGACTTTTTTCATCGCGTATTTCGCGGTCGTAGATATTGAGCTTGGTGCGCAGATGGTTGACCGCCTGGGCGAGTTCGTCGAGTTCGTCCCAGGGCTGTTTAGCGCGGTTTAATTGCAGGGGAGGCGCGTCGGTTG
>DJFO01000207.1:0-1618 GCA_002432555.1 Marinagarivorans sp. UBA5870 | reverse complement strand
GATGAACGCGACCAACAAGGTGCGCCCGGCATTCACCAGAAAGAGAATACCCGCGTGGCGATACATTTTTTGGTATACCGGTTCGAGCGCGGCGTATACCTCCAGCTCTCCAAGGCGGATCGATTGCCCGTCATTGACGTAATCGATCGACACTCGGTGGCTCCGCGCAACATCCCGCGTTGCCGGGATCTGTCCTGCGGAAAACTCGCTTTCTTCACCGGTGATGCGCGCACCGGAAATATGCGGGAGAGAGACGATTCCCTGCAGCACCAGCTGAGTCTGGTGGTCGTCCAGAGCCCAAAGAGACGAGCGTAGCAGGGGCAGGCCGCCCTCTTCTATGGTGGCAATTTCTTCGTCGATTTCCGCCAGTTCGGTTTGATAATCAAGATACGCCTGGATACCGGAGGCAATGAGAGTTACCAAGCTCCCCAGCATCAGCAGCCCAAGAATGAGTTTGAGGCGCAGCGACATTTTTTTCATGAGGACGGAAACCCCAGGACTTTTTGCCGCAGTTTTTCCCAGTAAACCGTCTGTTGGCCGGGCGCTGCGTGCCATAAAAGAACGAGATCGCGGTATTGCGGCCGCTCCATCAGGCGAATAATGGCCTGGTTAATCGCGGCGATCTTGTCCTCACCCCAATTATTGTTGGTACAGCCGACCGCACCCCAAATATCCTGGTCCAGGGTTTCTGCCAACGGGATAAATTGCAATTCTTGGTGGTAGTCAGGCTGGCGGTCGAAATATTCAAAAACAAACGGGTGGTCGATGATATAGTCCACGCGCCCAAGCTTCAGCATGCGGAACAGGCCCTCTAGGCCTTCGCCATCCGCGCGCTCAAAAATATTCAGTCGCTGCTGATAACGCGCCAGCAGGGCATCGACGGAAACACTGAAGCCGCGCCCGCTTATCATCCCCAAATTGATGTGGCTCGCAGCGAAAAAGGCCTCCAGTGGGTACACTTCCGGGCCGGATGGAAAAGCCGCTTTAATGCGCGCCACGGCAGGGTTGTCGCGCCGGGCAATGAAGCCTTGCGGCCGGTAATAAACATTGGGGATCGACAACCGGTAGGTCGCGTTGGGGGCCGGCCGGTGCAGCATGTTGACAAAACAATAATTGGCTCCGTTGCGCCAGAACTGCTTCAGGCGTTTGAGCGGCATTACCTGGGTGACGTGGTGAAATTGCGGCAGCTCCTCCTGCAGAAGTTGTTGTAAGGGGCCGCCGAAACTCTCGCCGGCTGTGGGTGCATGGAGAAAAAACGGGGGCGAATTATGCTGCGTCCAAATCAATAGGGGCAGCTCCGCCGGCGCAGGCGCGGCGGGTACCGTGGTGGCACCAGCAAAAATCAGAGCAGCCAGACCCAGGCGGACCCATTCGAGCACAGCAATTTCCGTCGCGGATGTTGGGGCCGGATTTTAGCATAGTGCGGCTGCGCCCCCCGCGAGCTGCGAGATCGATATTTCTCGCGGAGGGAGACGCGTCCACGCCTCGGCCGGCGCCGGGAGAGCGGCTACACCCCCCGAATCCATGCTGTTATAATGCCGCCCGCGCAAATTGCGGGATTGCCCGCCACGGGATTGCCCGCCACGGGGATGCCCGCCACGGGGATGCCTGCCACGGG
>DJFO01000133.1 GCA_002432555.1 Marinagarivorans sp. UBA5870 | reverse complement strand
CGTTTCCGCCATGCCGTATTCCAGTGCATCTGCGGTCAGGCCGTGGCCAATCGATACTTCCGCCAGCGCGGGGATGCGCCTCACGAGCGCCGGCAGGTTTTCCACCGTGAGGTCGTGACCGGCATTGACGCCCAAGCGCAATTCCGCGGCGAGTTCCGCGGCCTGGCGATAGCCGAGAAAAAGAGCTTCCAGTCGAGGTGATTGAGCAGCATAGGCCTCCGCAAAGGGCCCGGTATAAAGTTCGATGCGATCCGCCCCCACCGCGTGCGCGCGCCGAATCTGTTCCAGATCCGGATCCATGAACAGGCTGACCCGCACCCCCCAAGATTTGATTTGCTGAATGATCGGCTGCAGGCGCGCGGCCTCGTGGATCAAATCGAAACCGTGGTCGGAGGTCAGCTGCGTCTGAGTGTCCGGCACCAGGGTGCACTGGTGCGGGCGAGTTTCCTCCACCAGTGCCAGCAGACCGGGATAGGTCCCCTGAGCATCGGGAAAGGGGTTGCCTTCGATATTGAATTCGCGGTTCGGGTATTCCCGTATCAGCTCGGCCAGTTGGCGCACATCCGCCGGACGTATGTGGCGCTGGTCCGGCCGCGGGTGCACTGTCAGTCCGTCGGCGCCGCTGTCGAGGCACAGCCGCCCATGGGCGACAACGTCGGGAAAGTTGCCGGTGCGCGAATTGCGCAACAGAGCGATTTTATTGAGGTTCACGGACAGGGCTATGGTCATTAGCGCTTACCGGGGGCTTTCGTCGAAGTGGTGTCCGTGGAGGCAGCTGCACCGGACGCAGTAGCACCCGGCGCAGTAGCACCCGGCGCAGTAGCACCCGGCGCAGTGGCGCTCGACGCAGCGGCACCCGGCGCAGTGGCGCCCGACGCAGCGGCGCCCGAACGATATACGCTCTCGATTACTACCGGTGTATTGGGTGCGTTGCTGAACTCGCCGCTGTGGTTGCCCTGGGGTTGTTCCGCCATGGCGTCGACCACCGCCATTCCCTCCACCACCCGGCCGAACACGGCGTAACCGGGCTGACCGAAGCTCCAATCGAGCGGCGGGTTGTCCTTTAAATTGATAAAAAATTGTGAGGTGCCGCTGTCGGGCGGTGAGGAGCGCGCCATGGATAAAGTGCCGCGCAAGTTCTTCAGGCCGTTCGCGGATTCGTTGACTATGGGCGCGCGCGGGGCTCGGCGCTGGAAGGTGGCGTCGTAGCCGCCGGCCTGCACGACAAAACCGGGGACCACGCGGTGAAATATAACGCCCTGATAAAAACCGCTGTCCACGTACTGCAGAAAATTCTGCACCGTCACGGGTGCGGCCTGCGGAAAGAGCTCGATCCGCACTTCACCCAGATTGGTCTTAAAAGTCACCTGCGGGTTTGTTTGGGCGGCGGCCGCCTGTGCCGGCGCCGGCTCTGCCGCTGTTTTGGGGGCCTCGGCCGCGCGGGCGGTCAGGCTGCACAGGGCGAGAAAGAAAAAACCATAAAGAGTACGCATGAAATCCTCCGGCGAAAAAGTCAGTTAACCCAATCCGAGTGCCGCTTGGGTCGGCTAAAGGCGGGCAGAATCAGCATAAGTATCATGCCGAAAACCACTAGGCCCGCGCCGAACATCCACTGGTTGATCGTGTGGTTGGCTTTCAATCTGTCGTTTTCGGCGCGCACTGTATCGAACTCGGTCTGCATCAATTCGTGTTTTTCCAGCAGGTCCTGGTAGCGCTGATTGAGATTGACCGCATCCTCCGAGAGTGCGCGCATCTGGCGCAGTTCCTCGGCGAATTGATCGCGTTCCTTTACCTGGTCGGTGGCGGTCTGCGCGAGGGTGCTGTGTTCGCCTTGTAGGCTCTTCAAACCCTCTTCGAGTTCGGCAATCTTTTTGGTCGCGGCGGCCAGCTTGGTTTGCGCCGCGCCCAATTGCACCCGCGCCGGCGCCTCAGTCGCCACGTACTGGGTCTGAATCCAGCCTTCCACACCGCCGTCGGTGCGCACCAGCGCCCATTCTTTATCTTCCGATTCCTCCAGGCGAGTCATTTCGGTACCGCTCTTGAGGCCCTGATGCACGACGCGGAATTGGGTTCCGGCGCCGCTGCGGATGGGAACAAAAAACACATCTGAAACATAGACGGTCTGCGCCGCCGCGGCAGCGCTCAGAAGGGAGAGGACAAAGGCAAAAAACAAATGGCGCATTGGCAATTTCTCGCTTGGCAGGTCGCTTGCCGGTTAGGGCAGGACAGGTTTAAAAGGTTTGACCGCAATTTTGTGGTAGACGCCCGCGGCGTTGTAGGGGTCCGCTGCGGCCCATCGTTCAGCGTCGGCCAAAGAATCGAACCGGGCCACCACCAAGCTGCCGCTAAAGCCGGCATCGCCCGGGTTTTCCGCATCGATCGCCGGGTGCGGCCCCGCGAGCAACAGGCGACCCTCGCGATTTAGCTCCTCCAGCCGCGCTAAATGTCGTGGGCGGGTAGTCAGGCGTTGGGCGAGGGTGCCAGGGGCGTCTTCACTCATGATGGCGTAATACATGATCGGCATTTCCATCGCCCCGCAGTGCAAGCGGCAGGGCGTCGATTTTTATTATTCGGGCAGCTGCCCGCGTCAATGTTTCGCGTCCGCCTCTGGCTGGACCAGGATCTCCTCCCAGTGCAGGTGCGTCAGTCGGGTGATGGAGCGAAATAGATAATAGACCGCTGCCATGAAAACCAGCATGGACGGAATCGTGATTACCGGGAAACTCAAGGCCGTCATGGTACCCAATTCCGCGTTGTACTGCTCGGTGCCCGGCGCGCTGACCAGGACATATTTTGCCAGAGCGTAGTTGAGGGCGGAGGAGAGAAAAAATGAACCCGCCAACATATAGGTCGCCGAAGTCAGGGATTTTTCGAATGCGCTGACATTATTATGCTGCGCCAGGGCATGGTGCACTTTGTCCACCTGCATCACTTTTTCGTTGTAGAGAAAGGTGCGCACTAGGGGGTAGGGGGTAAACACGGAAATCAGGGTGGCGAGGCCTAACAGGCCGGGAATGGTCGCCTCTTTGATCGCCATATACTCGGGCGGCAGCTGCAGCAGGCTGATGCCGCCGGTCAGCATCACACTGACGAGGCCGATGGCCGAAAAGATATTCACCTTCCTGCAGCGCCAGTAATCGTAGATGCCGTAACCAATAGGAAAAGCGAGGGCCGCGATCAGCCCCAGGGTCGGTCCAAGGTACTCCTCTTTGCTACCCTTGGTCAGGATCAGAGTCGGGATGATGATATTCAACAGAAGGTTGGCAAGCATGCTTTCCTTATGTTGAGGTTGGGAGCGTTGAGGTTGAGCGCGCGGAGGTTGCAGGTGAGAGCGCTGGGGCTCTGAGCTCGGCTGAGTGTTGGGTGGAAGTGGAGCGGAGGTACTGCGCTGCTGGTCGGGTTCCATCGGGTGTCTCAATCGNNCAGAGGTTGCCTTGATATACGATTTGCACACCCATAGCAATGCCTCCGACGGTATTTTAAGTCCCGCCGCCCTGGTGTCGAGGGCGAAGTCGCGCGGCGTTACCCACCTGGCACTTACAGACCACGACACTGTGCAGGGGTTGCAAGGTGCGGCAGAGCAGGCTCGCCTGGAAGGGCTTTCCTTGATCAACGGCATTGAATTTTCCTGCCTTTGGGCCGGGCGCGGCATTCACGTGCTCGGTCTCAATATAGACCCAAACTGCCCGGCACTGCGGACGGTGGTCGCGGCACAGCACGAGGCACGCGACGCGCGCGCCGAGGAGATCGCCGCAAAGTTGGCCAAGGCCGGCATCACTGGCGCCTATGCCGGCGCGCGGACTTTGGCCGGGGACGCGGTGATCGGCCGACCCCATTTCGCGCGTTATCTCGTCGAACAAGGTTATGCCGCTAACGTCAACGGCGCCTTCAAGCAATACCTCGGTGCCGGCAAGGTGGGCGATGTTAAACACCGCTGGCCGGATGTGCCCGCGGTGGTGGCGGTCGTGCGCGCCGCCGGCGGCGTAGCGGTGCTGGCCCATCCGGCGAAGTACGATTTGACGCGCACGAAACTGCGCGACCTTTTGAGCGAGTTCAAAGAGAGCGGTGGTGAGGCAGTGGAGGTGGTTTCCGGCCAGCAACTGCCGAGCGAGACCGCAGCGCTGGCGGCCATGGCCCAGGCGTTCGAACTGCACGCTTCTTGCGGCAGCGATTTTCATGTGCCGGACCAACCTTGGCAGGAGCTGGGGAGCTTTGCCACCCTGCCGCCGCGGTGCCGGCCGGTCTGGCAACTTTGGCACTAAGGTCGCGGCGGCCTTGCTCAGCTCATAAGAGGCACCGACACAAGCATTGGACTATTTTGTTCACCTCAATAACAGGCTCCGACACAAGCATCGGACTGTCGCTCACCTCATAATAGGCTCCGGCACAAGCTCGGACTAAGGATCGAAAGTGGCCCAGTTTTTTTCCATTCACCCCGACAATCCTCAGCAGCGCCTTGTTGACCAGGCGGTGGAAATCCTTCGGCGCGGCGGTTTGATCGTCTACCCGACGGACTCCGCCTACGCCCTCGGTTGTCATATCGGCGACAAGCTGGCGTTGGATCGCATCCGCGCCCTGCGCCAGCTGGATAAGCACCACAATTTCACGCTTATGTGTCGCGATCTCTCGGAGCTGGCGACCTACGCGCGGGTGTCGAATGCGGATTTCCGCCTGTTGAAAGCCCACACTCCGGGGCCCTATACCTTTATCCTCAACGCGACCGCCGAAGTGCCGCGCCGCTTGATGCACCCCAAGCGCAAAACCATTGGCCTGCGGGTTCCGCAGAACAAGATCGCCTGCGCGCTGCTCGAGCGGCTGGGTGAACCCCTGATGACCAGCTCGTTGATTCTGCCGGGCGACAGTCTGCCCCTCACGGATCCCTACGACATCCGCCAACTGCTCGAGCACCAGGTCGAGTTGGTGATTGACGGCGGTTTTTGTGGGCTGGAGCCGACCAGCGTGGTGGACCTGACGGAGGACGTGCCGCGGGTGGTGCGGGTGGGCTGCGGCTCGGTGGCCGAATTTGCCTCTGCTGAGTAGCCGCCGGAAATCCGGTGCCGCTATAATGCGCGGTCTTTTTTGGCCCGTCGGGCTCGCACTGCCGGTGCGGGCGGTTCCGATACCCTGTTTTGGAGAACCGCACTTTGTCTGGTGTTGAACCCTGTCTGCCCGTCCAACCGCCAGTCGATGATGCTGCAGTTCCGGAACCGGGAGCCGTCGCTCCGGGAGCCGTCGCTCCGGGAGCCGTCGCTCCGACAGCCGCCGCTGCCCCGGGACAGACCGAGATGCCCTTCGCCATCGTCTATGGCAAGGTTTTTACGGAAATTCCCAAGGACCTCTACATCCCCCCCGATGCGCTCGAAGTTATTCTTGAGGCCTTCGAAGGGCCGTTGGATCTGCTGTTGTACCTCATACGTCGGCAGAATATCGACATATTGGAAATTGACGTATCCGAAATTACGGTGCAATACGTCGCCTATGTGGAAATGATGGGGACTATGCAATTCGAACTGGCGGCCGAATATCTGGTGATGGCCGCCATGCTCGCCGAAATCAAATCGCGCATGCTCCTCCCGCGCGCGCATACCGAAGCGGACGAGGATGAAGAGGATCCCCGCGCGGCGCTGATTCGCCGGTTGCAGGAGTACGAACGCTTTAAGCAGGCGGCGGAAGACGTAGACCTGCTGCCGCGGCAGAACCGGGATTTTTACATCGCCAAAGCCCAGGCGCCCGATCGCAACCTGACACGACCCGATCCAGACGTCGACCTGCGCGAGCTACTGGTGGCGCTGGCGGAGGTACTGCGGCGCGCCGACATGTTTGTCAGCCACCACGTGGAAAAGGAGCGCCTATCCACCCGCGAGCGGATGGGACAGGTACTCGACCGCTTGCGCGACCGGCAATTTGTGCCTTTTGTCAGCCTGTTCAGCGTTACCGAGGGGCGCCTAGGGGTGGTGGTGACATTTCTCGCAGTGCTGGAATTGATCAAGGAATCCCTGGTGGAGATTGTCCAGTCGGAGGAGTTCGGGCCGATCCACGTCAAGGCCCGTGTCGTCATGGCCGCGGACTCGGCGGCCGATGACGAGGCCGGCGGTGACGAGGCGCCTTTCGAGGCCGTGACTCCCGAGGAACCCAATAAAGAATTCGATAAAGAAGAACCCGATACCGACGCCCCATGAGTTACGACCCGATTTTATTGCAACGCATTGTCGAGGGCGCCCTGCTGGCCGCGGGCGAAGCCCTCAGCATCGACCGGATCCTTGATCTGTTTGAGGAGGCCGAGCGCCCCGCCAAACAGGAAATCACCGCCGCTCTCGACGCGGTGCGCCAAGCCTGTGCCGGCCGCGGTTATGATTTGGTGGAAGTCGCCAGCGGCTGGCGTTTCCAGGTGGCGACAGACCTGGCGCAGTGGGTCAACCGTCTCTGGGAGGAGAAACCGCAAAAATATTCCCGCNNCGCCAGCCCATTACCCGCAGCGATATCGAAGAAGTGCGGGGCGTTGCAGTCAGCTCCCATATCATCAAAACCCTGGCGGAGAGGGAGTGGATTAAAGTCGTCGGTCACCGGGACGTTCCGGGGCGACCTTCCCTCTACGCCACCACGCGCCAATTTCTCGACTACTTCGGGCTGAAGAGCCTCGACGAACTGCCAAGC
>DJFO01000400.1:5370-7976 GCA_002432555.1 Marinagarivorans sp. UBA5870 | reverse complement strand
TTCACATGCATCAGGCTGACCAAGATGGTGTCGTCGCGCAGCGCCGCCACCACTTGCTCCACCCGAATCAGACCGTCGCGCCCCGGTTGCAGCCAAGTCACCTGCAGTCCCTGCTGTTCGAGAAACTTGCACACGTCTAGGACCGATTTGTGTTCGGTCCGAGCGGTCACTACATGCCCGCCGCGGCTGCGACGCGCTTCCACCAACCCCTTGATTGCAAGATTGTTGGCCTCGGTGGCGCCGCTGGTCCAGACGATCTCCCGCGGGTCCGCTGCCAGCAATTGTGCGACTTGATAACGCGCCTCTTCCACCGCCTCCTCGGCACGCCAGCCGAACACATGAGAGCGAGACGCCGGGTTGCCAAAGTTGCCCTCCCGCGTCAGACAATCGACCATGCGCGCCGCCACTTCCGGATCAACCGGCGTGGTGGCGGCATAGTCGAGATAAACTGGCGTGCGCATATGGCGGTTACAACTCCCGTGCGAAAATTAGAAATCGGTGAGAGACGTGACGGCGATAACGTTTTCACTGGCGGCGCTATCCTGAGGGTAACGGCCGTCCTGGCGCGCCGACACCCGCTGGACATCGCGGCGAGCCACCAAGCTCGCCAGGCTGATGCCGCTGAGAAACTGGTGAATCTGCTGGCTCAAGTCGCTCCACAAGTAGTGCGTCAAACACACTTCGCCCTGTTGACAATTGCCCGCGCCACCGCAGTTGGTTGCGTCCACCGATTCATTGACGGCATCGATAATCTGCGCAACGAACACCTCGTCCAGGGGTTTCTTTAGCCGGTAACCACCACCGGGTCCCCGCACGCTGCAGACCAAGTCATTCTGGCGCAACTTGGCAAACAACTGTTCGAGATAGGACAGGGAAATTTCCTGGCGACCGGAGATATCCGCCAAACTGACCGGACCATCGGCGCTGTGCAGCGCGAGATCAAGCATCGCAGTGACCGCGTAGCGGCCCTTGGTTGTGAGGCGCATCAGAGTCTCCTATCGAATAACCGTCCTATTTNNAACTCACCCTCCCGCCGGGTTTCCAGTGCGCGCATTTTGTGTTCCAGCTCTTCTATACGGTTGCGCGAGTGAAAAATGTGGTTCTGCACGGCGGTCAGCACACCGCGCAATATGCCGAGCTCCATTTGGTCCAGGCGCACGCGATTGTATAAGCGGCGCAGGCGGGTGATGGTTTGGCGAGGATTGTCCGCGGTGAGAAAGCCCAACCGGGTCAGGGTCTCTTCCAAATGGGCGAAATACATTTCGACATCCTGATGGCGCGCCGGGGGCATGTCCCAATCATCGAAGTGCAGCGGCGCGCCCGCTGCGGCGTTCAAGGCCGACATGCGGATTTCATAGGCGATAACCTGGAGGGCGGCAGCCACGTTCAAGGCGCTGTATTCGGGATTGGCGGGAATATGGACGTGAAAGTGGCATTTCTGCAGTTCTTCATTGGTGAGGCCGCGGTCCTCTCGTCCGAATACTATGGCCACCTCGTGGTGGGCCGCTTCCGCCCAAACGCGATCACCACACTCGCGCGGCGTCAGCAGCGGCCAGGGTATGCGCCGCTCCCGCGCGCTTGTGCCTATGACGAGCGCGCAGTCCGCCACCGCCTCGTCGAGGGTGGCGCACACCTGGATTTTGTCCATCACATCCAGAGCATTGGCGGCGCGCCAGAGCGCCCTTTCGGAGGGATAATCGGCCGGATCCACCAGCACCAAACGGGACAAACCCATGTTTTTCATGGCTCGGGCCGCAGCCCCAATATTGCCCGGGTGGGTAGTGTTGACCAACACCATGCGGATTTTGTCGAACATCGCGTGACCCTACTGGCCGGTGCCTCGCGCCCCGGCGGGATGATGAAAAAGGCGCGGAGTTTAGCAGATTCGATTGCGCGCTGTTATAATCCCGCGCCTTTTCCCACCCCCTCCAGACGAGAGTGCTCCATGGAACCTATGTTGACCATGGCCCTGCGCGCTGCGCGCAAGGCCGGAGAGATCATCGAACGCGCTTTGGAGCGCGTCGACTTGCTNNGTCAGCGAGGTGGACCGCAAGGCGGAGCAGGAAATCATTTATAACCTGAAAAAGGCTTACCCCACCCACGGCTTTCGCGGCGAGGAATCCGGTGCGCTCGGAGATTCCGCCAGCGATTATCAGTGGGTGATTGATCCGCTGGACGGCACAACCAATTTTCTCCATGGCATTCCGCATTTTGCGGTTTCGATCGCCTGTCTGCACAAGGGGCAATTGCTGCACGGAGTGGTGCTCGATCCGGTCAAACGCGAGGAATTTACGGCCAGCAAAGGCAAAGGAGCTACGCTCAACGGCCGGCGCATTCGCGTGAGCGCCCGCCGCGGTCTTGAGGGTGCGCTTATAGGCACGGGCATTCCCTTCAGCGGATTTGCGCTGGAACATATGGAGCCGTACCTCAACTGCCTGCGCGAAATCGCGGGCCAGACGGCCGGCATTCGCCGCCCGGGTTCGGCGGCCCTCGATCTCGCTTATGTCGCCGCGGGGCGCTATGACGGTTTCTGGGAAATGAATTTAAAAGAGTGGGATATGGCCGCCGGTGTGCTCCTGGTGAAAGAGGCCGGCGGCATGATCAGC
>DJFO01000400.1:0-5331 GCA_002432555.1 Marinagarivorans sp. UBA5870 | reverse complement strand
TCAGCCGTCGCATCACGAAACCAGCGAGTCCTCTTCCAGCAGAATATTCATCACTTCGACCAGCTGCTGAAGGTTCAAGGGTTTTGTCAGATAATACGAAAAGCCGGCCGAACGCCCTTTGTCGACATCTTGGGACATGGCGTTGGCCGAGAGGGCCACTACGGGTATATCGCGGGTATTCGGATCGGCTTTCAACACCTCCAACGCCTCGTATCCATCCATCCCCGGTAAATTAATGTCCATCAGGATTAAGTGGGGCCGATTGGTGCGCGCAAGATACAGGCCACGCAAGGCGTCGGTGGCGAGCTCCAGCTGCAGGTTCGGGTAACGCGCCAATAGGCGAGCCACCAGGCGCTGGTTGGAGACGTTGTCCTCCACGTACAAAACTCGTTTGACCCCCGCAACGTGCAACTGGAACTGGTTTTCCTCGGTCGCCGATCCCTCAGGGTTTGCGGTGCCCGAAAGTGGCGGCAGCGCGAGCATGCCCGGACTGTCTGCGTACAAAGGCAAATCGACCCAGAATTGGCTGCCCATACCCTCTTCACTGGTGAAATCGATGCGTCCGCCCATATGGCTGACAAGTTGTTTGGTGATCACCAGTCCGACACCGCTGCCCTCAATATTGCCGAGTTCCGCACCGAGTCGATTGAAGGGCTGAAAAACCTCTCCGTGGCGCTCCCGTGGAATACCGCGGCCGGTATCTTCGATATTGACGCGAAAGTAGTGTTCGTCCGCCAGGCAGCAGGTCACCACCACCTTTCCCTGTTCCCGGTTATATTTGATGGCGTTGCTGACCAAATTGAGAAATACCTGCCGCAGGCGCATCTTATCGCCGCTGACGATGCGGTCAGCGAGATCATTGGTTTGCAGACAGAGCTGCACGCCGCGCGCTTCCGCCTGCGCCTTGACCAGCGCCAAGCACTCTTTGATGAGATCGACCGGCCTCAGTTTTTCCGCCACCAGGGTTAATTTGCCCGCTTCGATTTTGGCCAGATCGAGCACATCCCCAATCAGTTGAAGCAGATGCTCTCCCGCAGCGCGAATTTCCGCAGCATTTTCCTGCAAACCCGGCGACAGGTTGGCATCGATTTCGATCAATTGGGCAAACCCGAGGATAGCGTTGAGGGGGGTCCGCAGTTCGTGGCTCATGCTGGAAAGGAATTCGGACTTGGCCTTGTTGGCCTTTTCGGCTACCTCCTTGGCTTTGAGCACCCGCTCCTCCGCCAGCTTCAATTCAGTAATGTCCATATTGGTGCCGGACATCCGGAGCGGCTCACCCTTTTCGTTGAAGGTCATCTGCCCGCGCGCCCGAATCCAGCGCCATTTGTCGTCCTTGCCGCGGATGCGATATTCCACATCAAACGGTGCCTCGCCGCGAATATGAGACGCGAGCGCCTTGTCAAAGGCAGTTCCGTCTTCCGGATGCATGCGCCGGCGCCAGGCCTGAATGCGGTCGATACCTTGATTGACCACATCGTCGTGGTCAGAGTAACCGAGATGTTCCCAACAGCGATTGGAAAAGTGGAATCCCCCGTGCTCCGCGGCCCACTCCCAAATCCCGTCGTTGGAGGATTGAATAATGCGCGCGTGCCGCGCCTCACTGATCAGCAGCGCCTGCTCGGTCTGCTTTTGTTTGGTGACGTCGAAGGCGATACCGCTGATGTAAAGCACCCAGCCGTTTTTATCCCGGACGGAATCGGCGCGAATCTCCGACCAAATGTAGCCGCCCTTCTTACGGCGGGTTCGATAGGTGACCTCACCCGGGCCCGGCTTTTTCAACATGCGACTGACGGCGTCGCGCACCTTATCCACGTCGTCGGGGTGGATATAGTCGTAATAATTGGTTGAGACCGAAATATAGTCCACGTCTTCGTCGGTATAACCGAGGTATCGCCAATAACCACCGCTCCAGTCCATGCGGCGCGACATCAGGTCCCAATCGAAGTATCCATAACCATGGCTGCCATGAAAAATGCGCTGATGGCGGGCGACCGCCTCACGCAGATCGTTTAGCTCATCCTCGTGATCCGTTGCAAAGAGCGACTTTAAAAATTTCATGACACCCTAATCCCTTCTGTTAATCCAACGGCGCTGCCTCTCAAGGCGCGGAGCTATCCGGCGGGAATGAATGGGGAAGATCCTAGATCGTTTTCTCATTACATCTGCCGCGAGCGTGTCGCGCACCGGCCCGAGTCTATACTTTTCCTAAGCACCAGCAAAGTAGCCGAGTCATACCGGGGACGTTCCAACGCGGAGGGGTCAACCTATGAAGTTCCGAGAGTTCAGCAAGAATCTGTCCAGTGAAATCGAAAACCTCTTTGCCACACTGGGCGACAATTGCCTGCCGGAAGATGCACACCGACTGGACCAGAGCGTTCCCATTGCGGACATACTGGAGCGGGTGAAGAATCTTGATACCGGTTCCGATCCCACTGCGAAGTCCGAAAATCCAATATCCTGACGTGAACTCGGGGACTCGCGCCCCCCTTTTTTTGCATTCCCAAATCCTGCCATCGCTCTTCCACCCACTCTGATAGCACCTTCGTGAGCGATGGAATTCCGTTCAGTCAACGGGTGATGAATCATCGCCGCCGACAACCGGATCCGCCGTGTTCGCCGCAGGCACCAAACCCTGCCGCGCATAAAATTCCGCAACGTAAGCATCCAGGCTACCCGTCTCTATGGCCTGACGCAGTTCTGCCATTATGCTTTGATAGTGCGTCAGATTATGGATGGTATTGAGCTGGGCACCGAGCATCTCCCCGCATTTATCCAGATGGTGAAGATAGGCGCGACTGAAATTGCGGCAGGTATAACAGCCACAAGTGGGATCGAGCGGACCCGTGTCGTGGCGGTGCACCGCGTTGCGAATCTTGACCACACCGGCGCGGGTAAAAAGATGGCCGTTGCGAGCGTTGCGGGTGGGCATGACACAGTCGAACATGTCGATGCCGCGACGCACGGCCTCCACTATGTCCTCCGGCTTGCCGACGCCCATCAGGTAACGCGGTTTATCCGCGGGCATTTGCGGGGCGAGATGATCGAGCACCCGCAGCATATCGGCCTTGGGCTCACCGACCGAGAGACCGCCTATAGCGTAACCGTCGAACCCGAGCCCCGTTAGGCCCGCGAGGGAGGTGGACCGCAAATCCTCGTACATGCCGCCCTGCACTATGCCAAAGAGCGCGGCGGGATTATCGCCATGGGCCACCTTACTGCGCTCGGCCCATCGCAGCGACAAAGCCATAGAATCCCGTGCCTGCTCCCAGGTCGCCGGATAGGGCGTACATTCGTCGAAAATCATCACTATGTCGGAGCCGAGATCGCGCTGTATCTGCATGGCGATCTCGGGGTTCAGAAATACTTTGCTCCCATCCACGGGAGAGCGAAACGCCACCCCTTCCTCGGTAATCTTGCGCAATTCGCCGAGGCTAAAAACCTGGAAACCGCCGGAATCGGTCAGGATCGGGCCCTGCCATTGAATAAAATCGTGCAGGTCGCCATGAGCGCGAACCACCTCGGTTCCCGGGCGCAAATACAGATGAAAAGTATTGCCGAGGATTATCTGCGCTCCGGTGGCCGCGATATCCCGCGGCAACATGCCTTTGACGGTGCCGTAGGTCCCCACGGGCATGAAACAGGGCGTCTCCACCTGGCCGCGGGGAAATTTCAAACGCCCTCTGCGCGCTTCACCGTCACAATTGTCCAGCTCGAATTCTAAAAATGACATATAGGTTCAATTTTATGAAGCAAGATCCGCCAAAGCGCGGGGACTGCGAGTAATAAACATGGCATCGCCGTAACTGAAGAAACGGTAGCCGCTAGCCACGGCGTGGCGGTAGGCTGTCATGGTGTGACCATAACCGGCAAAAGCGCTCACCAGCATTAACAGGGTGGACTCCGGCAGATGAAAATTAGTGATCAGCGCATCCACGACTTTAAATGCATAACCGGGATAAATAAAAATATCGGTTTCGCCCTCGTAAGGCTGGATCTGCCCAGCGTGAGCAGCGGTCTCCAGGCAGCGCACGCTGGTCGTGCCCACGGCAATCACCCGCCCGCCCAGCGCCCGCTTGGCATTGATCCGCTCGACAGTCGCCTGGTCGATCTCGCCCCATNNTCGCACCTGCGCGCACACCTCAGCGGAAACCGCCATGACTTCCCTATGCATACGGTGGGTTCGAATATCCTCCACCCGCATCGGCTGAAAGGTGCCGGCCCCCACATGCAAGGTGACAAACGCGATGGTGACACCGCGGTCGGTCAACTGCCGCAGCAGGGCTTCGTCAAAATGCAGTCCGGCGGTGGGCGCCGCGACAGCCCCGGGATTCCGGCCGTAAACGGTTTGATAGCGCTCCCGATCAGCGGTTTCATCAGGCCGATCGATGTAGGGCGGCAGCGGCATATGCCCGACGGCGTCCAACACCGATAAGGCGGAGCGGTCACCCGGAAAACGCAGTATGAAAAATTCCTCCTGGCGGCCTTCCACCTGCACCTGAGTACCGTCTTCCAAATACAGATAACTGCCCGTCTGCGGCGCTTTACTTGAACGCACCTGTGCAAGCACAAGGTCCGGCGCGAGGATCCGCTCCACCAGAACTTCCACCCGACCGCCGGTAGCCTTTTTCCCATACACGCGCGCTGGTATGACCCGCGTATCGTTGAAAACCATGAGATCGCCGGACCGCACCAGATCCAACACGTCCGCGAAGGCAGCATCCCGCAGATCACCGCTCCCTCCATCCAAAACCAAAAGGCGGCTACCGCTGCGCTGCGCTGGCGGTTGTTTCGCGATCAGATGTTCCGGTAAATCGTAATGAAAATCCTGCCGTCGCATTGCATCTACACAGCTTTTTGAAGAGGCGCAAGAGTATAGGAAATCGGCCGCCAATGCAGCCCGAAAAGCCAAGCGCGGCAGCGCCTTCAAGATCTTCGGAAAGCAATCAGCAGCGCGGCTATTTTAAGAAGGCCCCTATCCTCAACGACTGCCGAGGTAAATGATGCTGGCGCTCTTGCTCGAAGACCGGCCCATCTAAAACGGCGATCATCTATAAGAAATGATAGCGAGAGCTGGATTCGAAGACCGCAGCATCGAGAACTAAGATCTTCCATAAGAAATGGTAGCGGGGACTGGATTTGAACGGGTCGGCCCACCGTCAACGACCGCCAAGGTAAAAAGATGTTGGTTCTCTAGAACCGAAGCCCGTAATAACGCGTGGTACGACCTTTTAGAAAAAAGCGGTAGCGAGGGCTGGATTTGAACGGGGCGGCCTACCGTCAACGACCGCCAAGGTGGAACCGTTGGTTCCCAATAGACAAAGACCGCAGTTA
>DJFO01000148.1:1445-10127 GCA_002432555.1 Marinagarivorans sp. UBA5870 | reverse complement strand
GAACAAATCATTCAGCGCGATCTTGCGGATGGTAAATACCAACGGATCACCACTCGCTTCCCACCGGAGCCGAACGGGTATTTGCATATTGGCCACGCCAAATCCATTTGTTTGAATTTTGGCCTGGCGGAGAAATTCCAAGGGCGCTGCAATTTGCGTTTCGATGACACCAATCCGGNNCCGGCCAAGGAAGACCAGGAGTACGTCCAGGCGATCATGGAGGATGTTCGCTGGCTCGGTTTTCAGTGGGATGGCGAAGCGCGTTACGCCTCGAGTTATTTCGAGCAACTGTACGAGTGGGCGCTGCACTTGATTCGTGAGGGCAGGGCGTATGTTTGCCATCTGTCGCCGGAGCAGGCCCGCGAGTACCGCGGCACTCTGACGCAGCCCGGGCGGAATTCTCCCTACCGCGACCGCAGCGTGGCGGAAAATCTCGACTGGTTCGAGAAAATGCGCAGCGGTGCACTCGCCGATGGCGAATGCGTGCTGCGGGCCAAGATCGATATGGCTCACGGCAACATCAATATGCGGGATCCCATTCTCTACCGGATCCGCAAGCAGGCGCACCACCAGACCGGGGATCGATGGTGCATTTATCCCACCTACGATTACGCCCACGGCCAGGGTGATGCGCTCGAGGGCGTGACTCATTCCATCTGCACCCTGGAGTTTGCGGACCATCGGCCCTTGTACGACTGGTTTATCGACAACCTCCCGGTGCCCGCGCGCCCGCGGCAATACGAATTCGGCCGCCTCAATCTAAATTACACGGTAACCTCCAAGCGCAAGCTCAAACAATTGGTGGATGAGGGTTATGTCGACGGCTGGAACGATCCGCGCATGCCGACCATTGCCGGCTTTCGCCGCCGCGGTTACACCCCCGCGGCCATTCGCAAATTCTGCGAAATGATCGGCGTCACCCGGGCGGACGGCGTAGTGGATGTGGCGATGTTGGAACACGCGATTCGCGACGACCTGGATAAAAATGCACCGCGGGTGATGGCGGTGCTGCGGCCGCTCAAGGTGATCTTGACCAATTATCCCGAGCACCAAGTGGAGGAGTTCACGGTCAAGGGACACCCGCAGCGGGACGACCTGCCGGATCGTCGGGTGCCTTTCAGCCGGGAGATTTACATCGATCAGGAGGATTTCCGAGAAGACGCCAATAAAAAATACAAGCGCCTGGTGTTGGGCAAACGCGTGCGCCTGCGTCATGCCTATGTCATAGAGGCGGAGCAGGCTATCAAAAATGCCGCGGGGGAAATTCTGGAAATTCGCGCTCGAGTAATCGAGGGCACCGTGGGGCAGGACCCGGCGGACGGCAATAAACCCAAAGGTGTCATCCAGTGGGTATCGGCAGCGCGTTGCGCCCCACTCGAGGTGCGCCTGTACGAGCGCCTGTTCACCGACCCGGCACCCGACGCCGGCGAAAAAAACTTCCTCGACTGTATCAACCCGGCCAGCCTGACGGTGCTCTCGGATTGCCTCGGCGAGATATGTTTGCAGGACGCCGCTGCCGGCCAGGCATACCAATTCGAACGGGAAGGGTATTTTTGCCGCGACGCTGGCAGCGCGGGATTGGTGTTCAACCGCACCATCGGGTTGAAGGACTCTTGGGCGAAAACCGACGAAGGATAAAATTTATGGACCTGCATCTTTATAATACCCGCACCCGCCAGAAGGAGCGCTTCGAACCCCTGTCTCCTCAGCAGGTGAAAATGTACGTGTGCGGACCCACGGTGTACAACCTGGTGCATATCGGCAACGCCCGACCCGTTGTGGTGTTTGATACCTTGTTCCGCGTGCTGCGGTTTCTGTATGGTCAAGTGATATACGCGCGCAATATCACGGATATCGACGATAAAATCATGAAAGCGGCGCGGGACAACAACGAGTCTATCGCCGATCTCGCCGCCCGTTATGCGGCGGAATACCAGCGCGACATGGCTGCCCTGCTCAACCTGGAGCCGACTATCACGCCCTATGCGACCCACCACGTGGGGGATATGGTGGCGATGGTGGCGAATCTCCTCGAACGCGGCCACGCTTATGAAGCGGAAAACCATGTGTTGTTCGATGTGAAGTCCATGGCCGAGTACGGCCGCCTGTCCAACCGGTCACTCGAGGATATGCTCGAGGGCGCGCGGGTGGAGGTGGCGCCCTATAAAAAGTACGCGGGCGATTTTGTCTTGTGGAAACCTTCGAGCGATGCCGAACCGGGCTGGCCGAGCCCTTGGGGACGCGGCCGGCCGGGCTGGCACCTCGAGTGTTCCGCGATGATCGAACGGCACCTGGGCGATACCATCGATATCCACGGGGGTGGCCGCGACCTCATTTTCCCGCACCACGAAAACGAATTGGCGCAAAGCCACTGTGCGCACGGCGGCAAAGAATACGTGCGGTTCTGGATGCATAACGGCTACGTCAATATTGACGGCGAAAAAATGTCCAAATCGCTCGGGAATTTCCGCACCGTACGCGATTTGCTGCAGCAGTACCCCGGCGAAGTCATTCGTTTTGCGCTCCTGTCCGCGCAATATCGCTCGGAGCTGGATTTTTCCGCCCAGTTGCTCGACCAGTCGAAAGCGAGTTTGGATTCTTTGTACGGTGCACTGCGGCGGGTGAAAGGGATCGCGCCGGCGGTGGTGCAGGTGCGCGAGAGCGCCGTGTTCCGCGCGCTGCTCGACGACCTCAATAGCTCGCTCGCCATCAGCGAATTGCACAATCTCGCGCACCAATTGAACAAGGCGGAGGGTACCGAGGCGGCCCGGCTAAAAGCCGAGCTGGTGGAAACCGGCCTGCTGCTCGGCTTGTTGCAGCAGGATCCCGATGTTTGGTTTCAGGGCGATGCCGAGGCATCCGGCGTTGATGCCGCCCGCGTCGAAGCCTTGATAGAAGAGCGCCAAGCGGCCAAGCTCGCGAAAAACTACGCGCGCGCGGACGCGATTCGGCAGGAGTTAAAGACTATGGGCGTGGTCTTGGAAGACTCTAAGCAGGGCACCATCTGGCGCTTCGAAAATTGATGGGGTGGTCGGCGTCCATGCGCCGGCGGCACCGCAGGGAAAAAAGTAAATTGTTTGCCTGCGTGGATTGACTGCCGATGCCGACCGCCGTTTTATGGGATAAGGAAACTACCTGTGCGCAACTTCTGGCGGTCTTGTTGGAGGCGGGCACCATCAGCGAATACCGTTTGATCGAATATTTGGATTCAACCGATACTTTTGCAGCCTTTGCGGCGGACTCTGCCAATCTGCGCCTGTTCAAAAAACACTTCATCACACGTCACTGTCTCTACTCCCTACAAGCGCGCCTCACGCCGGATTGGTGCCTAATTCTAGGGCCGATCGAGGTGCAGCTCGTACGCGCGGCGGCGGCAAACGGCACCGCGGCGGCGGCCGCGGATGAGGGATTGCGCGCGTTTTATCTCGATCTCTCCCGCTTGGATCAAACGGACGAGGTTACAGTGGCGGAGTGGCTCGCCAGTTTTTGGCGGCGTTTCGCGGGGCAGCGCACGAGCGGCGACGCCTACCAGGTGCTGGAAGTCTCCCTCGACGCGGATTGGGAGACTATTCAGAGGGCGTACCGGCGAGCCATAACCCACGCCCATCCGGACAAAGGGGGTGACGCGGCGCAATTTGCGCGGCTGCGCGATGCCTACGAAATTCTGCGGGGGAGGTTTGCCGCGGGCGGCGGATCCAAGCCTCCCGCGGCGGACGAGAAACATTAAAAAATTGCATCATTAAAATTGACTCGAGGGTTGAGTGTGAGTTGGATCGGTCGAATTATTGGTTTGTTGATAGGCTGGGCCATGGGCAGATGGCTGGGCGCGGCGCTTGGGTTTGCCGCGGGATATTACTTCGATCAGGCGTGGAAAAATTTTCGTGGGCAATTCACCCCCGAACGGCGCCAGAAGGTTGAACTCGCCCTGTTCCACAGCATTTTTCCGCTGCTCGGGCGCATGGCCAAGGTCGACGGCCGAGTGGCCGAAGCGGAAATCCGCGCGGCGGAAACTATGATGGACCGCATGCAGTTACCGCCAGAAATGCGCGAGGAGGCCAAACGTCTTTTCAAGGTTGGGGTGCAGCCGGACTTTGATTTGGGGAATAATCTGGCGGAATTCCTGGCGGTTTGCGCGGCGGAGCCGAATATCAAACAACTGCTGCTGGTTTACCTCATTACCATGGCGATGGCGGACGATCATCTGCACGAGGCGGAGACGGCGGTGCTGCGCGAAGTGGCTTTCCTGCTGGGATACTCCGGCGCGGCTTTCGATCACCTGCTGCGCATGGCGCAGGCACAAACCCATTTTCAACAAAATAGCGGTCGCGGCGATAGTCGTTACAGCGGCGCCGAAGTGCCGCGGCAATCGGCGGCGGATCGGCTGGCCCTCGCCTACGAAGCCCTTGGCGTAGCGCCGAACATCTCGGATGAGGAACTCAAAAAGGCCTATCGCCGGCTGATGAGCCAATATCACCCGGACAAGCTGGTCGGCCAGGGCGTGCCGGAGGAGATGATCAAGGTCGCTACCGAGCGGTCGCAGGAAATTCACGCGGCCTATGATTTGATCAGGAAAAGTCGGACATGAATTTTCTGCGTTTGTTGTGCGGACTTGTTTGGCTCTGGGGATCGGCCGGTGCCTGGGGCTGGTCGGCCGCGGGGCACGGCGACATAGCGGTCGCTGCGCTCGCGCACCTGCCGGAACCCGCACAGGCGGAATACCGGGAGCTGCTGCTCGCGGGCCCTTGGGCGAAGGGCGCCAAGGGTACCGGGGCTACCGGGGCTACCCGGGTTAAATTGTCCTGGCGGACGGCCGCCGCGCGCGCCGCCGCTTGGCCGGATCGAATTCGCGACCAGCCCCTGCGCAAACTTTTTGGCCGTTACGGCAGTGGCAAGGTGCCGCGGGCGCTGGCGGCCTATCGCAAGCAGAACACCAGCACCTGGCACTACACCAACAGCCTGTTCCTGTCACCGCAGGGGGAATTGCTCGCGGCGGGGAAGGGGCGGCGGCAGGCCTGCCCGCCCGCCGAGCAAGGCGAGCTGCTCGAGATTTGGCCCGCCCTGCTGCGCGCCTACGATGAAGTGACGGACCGACGCGACAAGGCGCTGCTGCTGGCGTTTATCCTGCACATGGCCGCGGATGCGTATCAGCCCCTGCATTTGCTCGGGTCGCTCGACCAGGATTGCGACCACGACCGCGGCGGCAACGCTTTTTGCCTGGTGCCGGCCACGGGTTTCGTCCAGGGTCAGCGTTGTGAAGAGAGCCTGCATCACCTCTGGGATCAGGGTTTTGGAGCCTTCGATGGCGAACTCGCCGGGGTCGACCGTTTTCGCGGCGAACCGGCGCGGCTGGAACCGGCCCTCGATGAAGCGCGCGCAGTCGCCCGGGAAATTTACCCGCGCCGCGCGGCCGACGCCCGCGGCAGGGCCTATCGCACCCATGCCCNNCGCGCCGCGCCGCCGGCCATCTCGCCGTCGCGCTCAAGGTTATGGCGAAACCATGAACGAGCCCAAATCCATTCTGATCACTGGCTGTTCCTCGGGCATCGGGCTCGCGGCCGCGCGCACCCTGCAAGCGCGCGGTTATAGGGTCTTTGCCAGTTGCCGCAAAGTGGCGGATGTGGAGCGGCTGCGCGCCGAGGGACTGACGGACGCGCTGCAATTGGATTTAAGTTCGAGCGAGTCAATTCAAAACGCGGTCGCGCAGGTGCTAACCGCGACCGGCGGGCGGCTTTATGCGCTCTTTAACAACGGGGCTTACGGTTTACCGGGAGCGGTTGAAGACCTGCCTCGTGACGCCCTCCGGCGTCAGTTCGAAACCAACCTCTTCGGCACCCACGAGCTGACGTGCCGTCTCTTGCCGACCCTCCTAGCGCAGCCCGCTGCCCGGATTGTGCAAAACAGCTCCGTGCTGGGGCTGGTTCCCATGTTCAACCGCGGCGCTTATGTGGCCAGCAAGTTTGCGCTCGAGGGGCTGACGGATACTTTGCGGTTGGAACTTGCGGGCACCTGCGTGCGGGTGATATTGATCGAGCCGGGTCCTATCCTCAGCGATTTTCGCAAAAATGCGCTGGCGGTATTCCAGCGGGAGATCGATGTATCCGGCAGCCGTCACCAGGCGCTCTACCAGGCAGCGTACCAACGGCTCAGCCGTGCAGGGCCCGCGGCGCCCTTCACGCTGCCCGCCTCGGCGGTGGTCGACAAGCTGATACTTGCCCTGGAAAAGCCGCGCCCGAGTGCGCGCTACTACGTCACTTTTCCGACCTACCTGATGGCCATTTGCAAATGGCTGTTACCGACCGTTTTGTTGGACAAGGTGATCCGCCGCCTCGGCTCCGCCTGAGCGGAGGCGGCCGGAGTCCGCAAAGCTCGCCAGCTGCATTCAGCGCGGAACCCGGCAATGGCTCGGTGCAAAACTCTGTCATTCCCGCGCAGACGGGGATCCGGTAAGTGCTGATGCAAAGCTCCGTCATTCCCGCGCAGGCGGGAACCCAGCGAATGGAGCTCCGTCATTCCCGCAGAGCCGAAAATCCAGGCGGCCCAACCGTGGAGCGGAGCGAGATTCTTCTGGATCCCCGCCTGCGCGGGGAAGACGCATCACTTAGGTTCTCGCCGCCCCCCGCGCGGAGACAACACGGAACTTTATTCTTGCTCCCGACTGCGCCGGTACGACGCAGAACTTTATTCTTGCTCCCGCCTGCGCCGGAACGACGCAGAACTTTATTCTTGCTCCCGCCTGCGCCGGTACGACGCAGAAGTTTCATTCTCGCCCCCGCCTTTGTCATTCCCGCTTCCCCCTCCGTCATTCCCGCCTCCGCCTCCGTCATTCCCGCGCAGGCGGGAACCCAGGGGATCGCGGCTGATTCCATGGGTCGCCGCTTGCGCGCGGAGTGAGAACAGTGACACAAGGTCAATCCCGACTAAACTTTTAGAAAGTCATTCCAAAAAATACGATTGACGCGTCGGGGGCGGCACATGGTGGCAAAAGGTCTGGACACTTGGTTTCGCAAACTTACGCGGCAAAATATGCCGGTGGTGGGCAAGATCATTGCGGAATTAAATACTCTTACCGGGCGGGACGATACGGAAATCAATCAGTTGGCGGAGGTGATTCTGCGCGATGGCAACCTGACTTCTCATGTTTTGCGTGTCGCCAACAGCGTGCATTACAACCACACCAGCACGCCGATCACCACCGTGAGCCGCGCCATCACTTTGATCGGTTTCAAAGGCATGAGGGCAATTTGCATTTCCCTGTTGTTGATCGATTCGCTGCTGAAAAAAGGCCCGCGCGACCGCCTGCTGCAATTGATGGCGCAGGGGCTTCATGCGGCAACCCAAGCGCGGGATTTGATGATCCAGCTGCACAACGACGAGGCCGTGGAAGAAGTTTTCATAGCCGCGCTCCTGTTCAACCTTGGCGAAATGGCCTTTCTCGCCAACGAGAAAATCACGGAGGAAAATTCCGCGCTGCTGAGCGACAACAGCAAGGAGCGCCAGCTGGCGATGGAGCGGGTGCTGGGCACCTCGTTCAAGGCGATCACCCGCGCTTTGGCAAAACATTGGAGACTCGGCGAGACACTCGAGCAGGCCCTGTACCCGGACAAGGAGCCCAATGACAAAGTCAGAGCGGTTATTCTCGGCGAACGCTTGAGCCGCGCCGCAGTAAAAGTCTGGGATTCGGCGAGTGTGCGCAAGGTGGTTGAGGAAATGGCCGGCTACACCACGTTGGACGCGCAGCAGTGTTTGCACGCCGCGCAGGAGTCGGCGGAGCGCGCTGCGGAAGTTGCGCTGCATTACGGGGCGGCGGAAGTTTGCCCTTTGATCCCGCGCAAAAACAGCAAGGCCCAGCCGCAGAAAAAAGCGCCCAAAATTTTGCGTGGCGATCCGCAGTTACAGCTGAATATTCTGCGCGAATTGAGCACCGCGACCGCCGAGAAGGCTGACGTTAATACGATTTTTCAGATGGTGATCGAAGGCATGCACCGCGGCATAGGTCTCGAGCGGGTGGTGGTGGCATTTATCCAGAACCGCCAGGTCACGGCAAAGTATGTTCTGGGTGAAGGGACCGACGGTTGGCGCAGCGCATTTGATTTTGATGTGGGGCCCTACAGTGAAAGCATCTTCACCTACGCCATCGGCAACAGTTCCCCGGTTTGGCTCGACACGGCGTTTATCAGTGAGCACCGCCCCCTCTATACGCTCGACGTGCAGCAGGTGCTGGGGGTGGTGCCGGCTTTTATCTACGTGTTGCGCGTCGGCGATCGGACGCCGGGATTTTTCTACGCCGATCGCGCCGACTCGGGCGCGAGCCTGAGCAAAGACCAATTTGAAAGTTTTCGCCACTTTGCCTCGCAGGCGCAGATCAATCTGAACCTGCTATCGCAGACAACCAAAAAAACGACGCATTAGCGCATTTATTGAACTCGCGCCGTGTCGACGAACAGGGTGAGGTCGTCTCCGGGGCGGAGATAATCGGCGGTTCTACCCTGGTTCCACTGCACTATATCCGCCACCCGTAAATTGAACTTGTCGGCAATAGCGCTGAGGGATTCCCCCTGGCGCACTTTATAAGCGAGCTTTTTAACCGAAGTGGCGCTAGTGGCCGCGGTCACCTTGGCCGATTGCCAGATCACCAATTTCTGGCCGGGTTTTATGGGATCCCCGGGTGCCATGTCATTCCAT
>DJFO01000148.1:544-1397 GCA_002432555.1 Marinagarivorans sp. UBA5870 | reverse complement strand
CTTCCGGCATACGGGCTTCCGGCGCACGGGCTTTCGGCATACCGGCGGCCGGCGCTCCGGCGGAAGCGGGTTGCACGTAGGCGAGCGCGTTGAGTTTCGGGACTAGGAGGGTTCGGCCGGGTTTGAGGCCGTCGGGGGAAATATCATTGATGGTTCGGAGGAGTTCGGCGGTGGTGCGGTGTCGTTTGGCGATGCCCGCGAGACTATCACCCGGTTTAATTTGGTAGCGGTCCCACGACATCCGCTCGGCGGCGGCAACCGACGTGAGTTTTTGCTGGAAAACTCCCGCTTTGTCGCGCGGTAACAGTNNCTCCCGCTTTGTCGCGCGGTAATAGCAGCGAGTGAGGCCCGTCGGGGTCCGTTGCCCAACGATTGAAACCGGGGTTAAGGGCCGCGAGATCTGCCAGGGGCACGCCCGCCCAATCTGCGGCTTGAGCGAGGTCGATCTGGGACCCGACATCCACCGAGACAAAATAGGGCTGGTTGGCAACTGGGTAAAAGGCGAGGCCGTAATCGTCCGGGTTTTCCACCAGCGCCTTGAGCGCAAGCAAACGCGGCACGTACATGGCGGTTTCCTTCGGCAAATCCAGCGACCAGAAGTCCGTCTTTTTCCCCTCCGCCCGATTTTTGCGCAAGGCTTTTTGCACATTGCCCTCGCCGCTGTTGTAAGCGGCGAGTGCGAGCAGCCAATCGTTGCCCAATGCGCTGTAGAGTTGTTCAAGATAGTCCAAGGCCGCGTCCGTGGAGGCCACTATGTCGCGGCGGCCGTCGTACCACCAGTTTTGTTTCAGGCCGAACATCTTCCCGGTGCCCGAAATAAATTGCCACATGCCCGCGGCGTGGCCGGACGAAT
>DJFO01000148.1:0-464 GCA_002432555.1 Marinagarivorans sp. UBA5870 | reverse complement strand
ATTTCCTGCTGAACGCGCTGGTTGACCAGCGCTTGCATGCCGAAGCCATGCCGCACCCTGTCCCACAGGTCCACCTTTACCGGTAGGGAGAAGTCTTCCAGCTCACTATCCTGGATTCGACACAACTGCAGGGACTCCTGGTGCCAGAGTGAAAGTGTGAGTTCCGGTTTAGGGGCTTGGCGGCTTAGAAAGGCGGGGAGGGAGGGGATGAGGCNNCGGCGAGTGCGGCGCAGAGGGCCAATGGGGTGAATTTTTTCGGCATCTTTAACCCGGTTTGTCTGCTGTCATCGAAGTGAAATTTTTCTATCTCGACCGGATTCTAGCCGAGAAGAGCGCGCGAACCAAAACCGCAAGTCGGCTAGGACCGTGAACTAATAGCGATTTTTCCACATCCGTAGCTCCCGAAAGATCAAAAAATCATCATTTTCAGTCAGGTCTGCTTCTTTTTTAACCGAGGCTCGAAC
>DJFO01000248.1:13584-15369 GCA_002432555.1 Marinagarivorans sp. UBA5870 | reverse complement strand
AAAACGATAGCGTAGAATAACTGCCATCGTTTACCAAGTAGGGAACATTCGTGACACAACAAACAGATACCCACCACAGCGATGTATTGGTCATCGGCAGTGGTGCGGCGGGCCTGACTTTGGCACTCTCGCTCGCCAATGCCGCCAAGGTGAGGGTTCTGAGCAAAAGCGGGCTAACATCCGGCTCTACCTGGCATGCACAGGGCGGCATCGCGGCCGTGCTGGATGACGAAGATTCCATCGAATCCCATGTTGCGGATACACTCGCCGCTGGCGGTGGGCTGTGCCACCCCGATGTTGTCGAGTTCACCGTGAAAAACAGCAAGGGAGCGATCGACTGGTTAGTGGCGCTTGGGGTGGACTTCACTCGCAGCCAAGGATCTGAAGAGTACCATCTGACGCGTGAAGGTGGTCACAGCCATAGAAGAATCATCCACAGCGCCGACGCAACCGGTAAAGCAGTGCACTCCACTCTGCTGGAGCGCGCCCAGACTCATCCGAATATCGACCTGATCGAGCATGCTATAGCACTCGATCTTATTCGCCAGCCCGACCCCCGCAGCCGCAAAATGCGCTGCGTCGGCGCCTATGTGTTCAATCGCAACCTCGACAGAGTCGAGTGTTTTACAGCTAAGGCCGTGATCCTGGCTACCGGCGGCGCCAGCAAAGTGTACTTGTACTGCAGCAACCCCGATAGCGCCAGCGNNTGGCGCGCCGGCTGCCGGGTGGGCAACATGGAGTTCAATCAGTTTCACCCCACCTGCCTCTACCATCCCAATGCCAAATCTTTTTTGATCACCGAAGCCTTGCGCGGCGAAGGTGCGCTGCTCAAGCTTCCCAGCGGGGAGCGGTTCATGCAGCGTTTCCATGAGTTGGCGGAGCTGGCCCCGCGCGATGTAGTCGCCCGAGCGATCGACCATGAAATGAAACGACTCGGCAGCGATTGCCTTTATCTGGATATCAGCCACAAGCCAGCGGAGTTCATCAAACAGCATTTCCCGACGGTGTACGAAAACTGCCTGAAATTCGGCGTGGACATGACCCGTGAACCTATACCGGTGGTTCCTGCGGCGCATTACACTTGCGGCGGAGTCGTGGTCAACACCAACGGCGAGACCGACCTGAAAAATCTTTATGCAATTGGCGAGACCTCGTTCACCGGCCTGCACGGAGCGAACCGGATGGCGAGTAATTCCCTATTGGAATGCATCGTGTTTGCCCAGTCGGCCGCAGAGCGGATTTTGCTCACTCTGCCCGATACCCCCGAACCGGAAATGCCGCAGAGCTGGGACGAGTCCCGGGTGACGGACTCCGACGAGGACGTAGTGATCTCCCACAACTGGGACGAGCTCAGGCGCTTCATGTGGGACTATGTCGGTATTGTGCGGACTCACAAGCGCCTCGAGCGGGCGAAACACCGGATCGAGCTGCTGCAGAAGGAGATCCACGAATACTATGCCAACTACAAAGTCAGCAGCGACTTGATTGAACTGCGCAACCTGGCAATGGTGGCGGAATTGATCATCCGCTCCGCCATGCGGCGCAAAGAAAGCCGCGGCTTGCACTTTTCCCTGGACCACCCGGACACCGCAACCCTGGCGATGGACACCATTCTCGTGCCCGCGAATTTTGCCGACCAGAATATTCTGGTGAATTACTAAAATTTTTCGTCAATTTCAGGTTAGTGGGTTGACGCGGCCCGACGAGATCCATAATATACGCGACCTCGACGGCACTGCCGGGACGGCACTACCGGAAAGTACAGCGCGCTCGTAGCTCAGTTGG
>DJFO01000248.1:13086-13499 GCA_002432555.1 Marinagarivorans sp. UBA5870 | reverse complement strand
CTCCCCGCGAAAAAACGCATTGCGCTTATAGCCCACGACAACAAAAAGGCGGAACTGACCCAGTGGGCGGCGAACAATGTAGAAGGGCTGCGAAACCACGAACTTTTTGCCACGGGCACCACGGGACACGTGTTGGAAAAAACGCTGGGGTTGCCGGTGCATAAATTCGTTAGTGGCCCNNTGGGCTGCATCGACGTTTTGTTTTTCTTCTGGGACCCCTTCGAGCCCATGCCCCATGACCCCGACATCAAAGCGCTGTTGCGCCTGGCGGCGGCCTGGAATATTCCGGTGGCCTGCAATCCGGCCTCGGCGGACTTCATTCTCACCTCAGCCTGGATGAACAAGGCTTACACCCGCCAAATCCCAGACTACGAGCGCTACCTAACAGAACGCACTCAGAGCCTATAGCCGCC
>DJFO01000248.1:12733-13047 GCA_002432555.1 Marinagarivorans sp. UBA5870 | reverse complement strand
GGTTGATCCGGGGAATGGTTAGAGTTTATAGCCCGACTCTTCGTGCAAAACGATATCGAGACCCTGGGACTCCTCCTCCCCGCTTACGCGGATGCCGCCCGTCGCTAGACCTGTCAATCTTATGAGACCAAATGTAACGGCCGCGGTATAGACGATGACCGCTACAATCGCGATTGACTGAACGGCAATTTGCGCTCCGATGGTCTGGTTCGCACCACCAAAGCCAAAACCCGAAAATACGCCGAGCTCAGGTGAGGCAAAGATGCCGACACAAAAGGTGCCCAAAATTCCGCCGACGCCGTGAACAGGGAAAA
>DJFO01000248.1:0-12682 GCA_002432555.1 Marinagarivorans sp. UBA5870 | reverse complement strand
GGGGTAATCGTGCCCAGGCCCGCCACCATCCCCGTCACTATGCCGAGCACACTGGGTTTACGAAATTTCATCCACTCCATGGTCATCCAGGCGAGGGCCCCTGCCGCCGCGGAAATATGCGTGACCAGCATTGCCATTGCCGCATTGGATCCCGCGGCCAAAGCGCTGCCGCCATTGAAGCCGAACCACCCCACCCACAGCATTCCGGCACCAGCGACGGTCATGGTCATGTTGTGCGGTGGCATGGGTGTTTTGGGGAAACCGTCGCGGTTGCCGATGGCGAGAGCGACTACCAGGGCGGCGACACCCGCGGTGATATGCACCACTATGCCACCGGCAAAATCGATCACACCCAAATCCGCTAACCAGCCGCCGCCCCATACCCAATGGCAAACGGGAACGTAGACAAACAAAAGCCACAGGGCACTGAACAAAAGGACCGCGGAAAATTTCATCCGCTCAGCAAAAGCACCGATGATCAATGCAGGAGTGATCACCGCGAAAGTCATTTGGAAAAACGCAAAAAGCGGCTCCGGCAGAGTGCCGCTGAGAGCGTCACGCGTCACCTGGGCAAATAAGATTTTCGATCCGTCACCGAGCCATGCGCTGCCGGTGGTAAATGCGAAACTGTAACCACAGAGAAACCAAAGGATAGAGGCGAGACAAGTGATGGCAAAACACTGCATCAGCACGGACAGCACGTTTTTGGCCCGTACCAGGCCCGCGTAAAAGAGCGAGAGCCCCGGCAGGGTCATGAACAGGACTAGCGCAGTGGCTGTCATCATCCACGCGGCATCGCCGGAATTTAAGGTTTGAGCCAAACCGGGAACCGGCGTACAGGCCAAAGCCCCCGCCGCCAACAGCGCGCGAATTTTCACGGATTACCCCCAATTAAAATGCTGAAGTGAAGAAATTGTTGTTATAGGTGCGGCGAATGATAGGCGATAAAATGGTGCAGATATAGCAGTCCTGCTCTATTTGGAAGCAGGTTGCTCAGAACTTGGGGAGCGCAACAAGGGTTGCGCCCCGCGCGCAATACTGCGCAGCCGCGCCCGGGCAGCGGGATCGTCGGCGTAGACGGAGGCGGTATAAAGGTTAGCGACTAACACAAGCTGATCGCCCAACGCGGGCTCCACTGCGTTGACCCGCATCGCAAATTGGGCGAGCGTCTCCTTGGGCTGACGAACGAAGCCGCGCCGCGCCGCGCGACGCAACAGGGGGCGAATCCACAAATCTTCCGGACGCGCTGCACGCCTCGCCTGTCCGAGGGTTTGGGCAAAGGCATACAACAAAAACAAACCGACGCTCAATCCGGCAACGGTAAATCCGATCCGCCAGGGGCTGTTGTTGCCCAATAAGTTGCTGAAGAGGTTCTGCTGGCTGTCCCGGTCGTAATTCAAGACCCAGCGATTCCAGCTGTAGCCCAAAGCGTCCCACTGGCGGTATAGGCTATGGGCAAGGCTGTTCGACCAGCGCGACTGCCCTACCAGATCCCGCTCATCTTCGCCCAACGCATCCATCACGCCCGATTCTATGCGCGAAGGTGCCACGGCTGCGGTGGGGTCCAGGGTGCGCCACCCCGCCCCCTCCAGCCAGACTTCGGCCCAGGCATGGGCATCCGATTGCCGGACCGTCATGTAGCCGTCGAGCGGATTGAGCTCGCCGCCCTGGTAGCCGGTGACCACGCGCGNNGATAACCGACAACGATGCGCGCGGGTAAACCGGCGGCGCGCATGAGAAAAACAAAGCTGCTGGCAAAATGTTCACAAAATCCGCGTTTGGTGCGAAACAGGAAATCATCGATCGCGTCAGTGCTCAGAGGCGGTGGACGCACCGTATAGACAAAGTCCGCGGCAAATAGACCGAGCGCGCGCTGCACTATTTCGGCCGGTGTGAAACCCTGCTGACGCCAAGCCTCCACCAACGTCCGCGCCTGCTGATTGCCCTCTGGCAGACGTGTCAGCCGGCGGAATTCCCGCTCGTTGAGCGATTCCTGCAGCGATCCACCACCTTTGCGGGACACCACCGAATACTCCGCTTTGGTTACCACCGGCCGGCGGGCCGCCAACAGCCCGCGCTCATCCACTTCCAAGGTCATTTGCGCAGACGTCGCGGCGAGGACGGGGTCCAGCGCGAACAACCAGCGATAATGATGCGGCTCCATGATTATTGAATAACGTTGCTGNNGGAAACGGGGCGTCTCATCGACCTTGCGGGCCAACAAAGGGGCCGCCTGCCAACGCGCACCGTCGAACTCGTCGAGCACCAGGCCGCGCCAATAGAGTTGCTGCGGCCGGGGTGGTACGCCGGTAAAAGTCACTCGAAATGCAATTTCGGGGGACTGCACCAGCTCACCGAGATCCCCCATCTGCAAAGAATCACTGAACCCGGTTTTGCCTTTGCCCTGCGGCAGAGGCACAGCCCACAGAGGCCCTAAGCGCGGCATCACGACAAAGAGGATCACCATAAATGGCAGGGCTTTGACAACCAGGAGTCCGCCCATCTTGAAATACCGCCGAGGGGGAATCGGCTGCGAATAATAGGCAGCCTGCCAGGCGGTAAGAAGAATAAAAAGAGAAAAAATACCGTACAGTCCTGCCAACACACCCTGGGCGAAGAGAAACTGCGCCGCCACGGCAACGAAGCCGATAAACAGCACGATCAGCGCATCTTTTTTTGTGCGCATTTCGATAATTTTCAGGACAAATGAGCAGACCAAAAAACCCACCATGGCTTCCACGCCGCGCAGCCCTTGGAAGTTCAAATAAATGCCGCCGGCGCAGCCGACGCCTAAGAACAACTTGGCCCAAGTCGACGGAAAAAACCAGCGGCCGCGGTGAATCTGGACGCGCCAAGTCAGCGCCACGCCCCACACCAGCCAAAGCCACCAGGGCAATTTTAAGAGTAACGGCAGAATACAGATCGCCTGCGCACCGAGCAGCCAGATCAGGTTCTCGCGAAATATCATGTCCTTTTCAAGCGCGGAAAGTTTCATGTCAGCCACCGACCTCGAACAAGGCGAGCGCGCGGAGCACCTGGGCTAAATGTTCGGGCCCGGCGCCCGGCGCAATTTCCTCACCGGGCAGGCGCAGGCCGAACTCGCGCTGCTGTGCATTAAATTGCAGCGCCCAATAGCACATGTGGGCGAGGCAGATTTCACGGTCGCCCTGAAAAAAATCTTGCCACTGCAGGAAGCGGCGGCTGCTGACCACTTCGCCAAATTGTTTGCTCCACAACCCCTGGTCACGCGCGTATTGTTTCCAAGCGATATGTTTGAGGGAATCGCCGGCCCGGTACTCGCGAAATCCCACGAATTCATCACCGCGGGTGTATAAGGCGTGGCGGCCCTCCTCTTCTTCGCCCGCGGCGACATCGGGCGGTAGCGGTCCTTCCAGGGGCGCGGGATAAACCAGCGCCGCCGCATCGAATATCAACCAGGTCCAGCAGCGCAGCAGCCCCATGGGAAAGTAACTTTTAATCAGCAGCCGCCGGGGGCGCAGCCAGCCGCGCGTCTGCGCGACCGCATAAATTTTTTCGCGCTGATCCTGCCCGGCTGCGAAATCGAAAATCAGCGGCAACTGGTCGAGCCACTGCGCGGTGATATAGTGAGCGCCGCGGGCATGCGAGCTGGAGAACAATAAATTAAAAGCGATTTTTTCGCCTGCGAAACCCGGATCGGCGCCGACAAATTGAATGCGCAAACCGGCAAGGTTGTGATAGGTATTCAAAATGGTCAGGACGAACACACTGATTTGCATGTACGCCAGCGCCAGAATCAGGTTGTTCTGATAATTGGTTCCCAGCAACCAGATAATCAGGCACAAAAGCAGATAGGCAAAGCCGGTAACCGATGGGAAGATGTAGAGATTCCGCCGATGCAGAACATGGGTGTTGGTGGCGTTATTGCGTCTATCGTGCCAGGAAAAAAAATGCTTCTGCCACTGATTACGGCGAGCTTGTGCGAGCGCCTTCAGCATGTCACCCCATAACATCGACACTGGTGAGCAGATGGTCGAGCAGCACGTCGATCTTATCGCGCCCGTGAATTCTATGGCCCACGACAGGCGCGAGTACCATTTGCAAATCTTCCGGCACTACATATTGGCGACCGTGGATGAAAGCCCAGGACTTGGCCGCGCGCAGCCATGCCATAGCGCCCCTCGGGGATAACCCGTAGGAGAAATGGGTGTCGCGCCGGGTCGCCTCCACCAAACGTTGCAGATAATCGATAACAGGATCACTGGTGGTAATGTTCTCGACCAGCTGCTGCAAATTCAGGAGTTCCGGCACACTGACCAAAGGTTCGATTTTTTTTAGATGCGTCCGCGGATCCACGCCCTTGAACAACATCCGCTCGGATGCGGCGCTCGGGTATCCGAGCGTAATGCGCATGAGAAAACGATCCAACTGGGATTCCGGCAGGGCAAAAGTGCCGGACTGATGAATTGGATTCTGCGTCGCAATCACAAAAAACGGCTTGGGCAGCTGGCGGGTTTCTCCATCGATGGTCACCTGCCCCTCCTCCATGGCCTCGAGCAATGCGCTCTGCGTTTTAGGGGTGGTGCGGTTGATTTCGTCTGCCAGCAGCACTTGGGTAAACACCGGGCCGGGGTGAAAGGCAAAAGCATTGAGCGTCTTGTCGAAAATGGAGACGCCCAAGATATCGGCGGGCAGCAGGTCACTCGTGAACTGGACTCGATCGTACTTGAGGCCGAGCACCGCGGCGAGGCATTGCGCCAAAGTGGTTTTGCCCATCCCCGGTAAATCTTCAATCAGCAAATGACCCTTGGCGAGCAGGCAAGCGAGCGCAAGGCGGACCTGCCGGTCTTTGCCGAGCAGCACTTGACCGACGCGTTCAATGAGTGAATTAACCAGGGGGTTCATGATTTTCCTATGTGAGGACCTTCCACGGAAATGCGCGGGCGGAGCAGTTTATGTCTGGCTTCGGAGTGCGCCCCGCGGACTGGCTTCTTCGTCTGTTGTTTGACGGTTTGGTTCCGCCAACGTCAACTCAAAGCATAGTCGATCCGCCCGAGGATTACGCAGAACAGCGCCGGGGTGCGCAAGTCGATGAACCGCTCCCCGCCGCCGATTTCGGGCGCCGTAGGGCGACTCCTGTTATCGCCTGTGATCCTGTGATCCTGTGATCGCCTGTCGTCCCGACGCAACCATGCTGGTGCGCAGCCCGAGGTGCTAGACGGCGGCGAACCCGCGTTCGAGGTCACCGATCAGATCTTTGACGTCCTCTAACCCGACGGCAATGCGCAGCAGGTTGTCGGTAATTCCGGCCGCCTCTTTTTCCTCCGGGGACAGCCGGCCGTGCGTAGTGGTGGCTGGATGTACGATGGTTGTTTTGGTATCGCCAAGATTGGCGGTTAAGGACATTATTTTCACGGCGTCCACGAAACGCCAAGCCGCCGCTTTGTCCCCACGGACACGAAATGACAATACGCCGCCAAAGGCTTTTTGCTGACGGCGCGCCAGCTCGTGGCCCGGATGATCGGGGAGGCCTGCGTAAAATACCTTTTCGCTCTTCGGATGCTGCGCCAGAAACTGCGCAAGCGTCAGGGCGGCAGCCGAGTGGGCTTCCATGCGCAAGCGCAACGTTTCGAGTCCCTTGGTGAAAACCCACGCGTTGAATGGGCTCATGCTCGGGCCGCAGGTCCGCACAAATCCCAACACCGGATCAACCAAGTCAAAGCGGCCGACCACCGCCCCCCCCAAGCAACGTCCCTGTCCGTCCAAATATTTGGTTGCCGAATGAATTACCAAATCTGCGCCCAACTCCAGCGGTCGTTGCAGCGCCGGCGTACAGAAGCAGTTGTCGACCACCAGCAGGGCGCCGCTGCGCCGCGCTATGGCGCCGAGTTCGGCGAGATCCGCCACTTCGCACAAGGGATTTGAGGGGGTCTCTAGAAACAAAAGTTTGGTGTTACTTTTGATGGCGGACCGCCAAGCGTCCAGATTGGTCAGCGGGACCAAGTCCACCTGCACGCCGAATTTCTGCAAATAGCGGGTGAACAGTACAGTGGTGGTGCCGAACACACTGCGGGAACAGACGATATGGTCGCCGGATTGCAGCAGGCCCATACAGGTGCTCAAAATGGCCGCCATGCCGGACGCTGTGCCCACCGCGGCCTCGGCGCCTTCGAGGGCCGCTATGCGGTCCTGAAACACCCGCACGCTCGGGTTGGTATAGCGGGAATATACGTTGCCCGGGCTGTTGCCGGCAAAGCGAGCAGCCGCTTCGGCGGCTGACGCAAAGACATAACTTGAAGTGGTGAATATCGGTTCCGAGTGTTCACCTTCATGGCTGCGCTGAATACCGGCGCGAATCGCGAGAGTATCAAGACCCGCGCCTTCCAAGAAATCGTCCATAAAAAACTCCCTTAGGAATTGTGGATGCCGACCATGGAAGACTGGCTCGACAAGCCTCTGCTTTGGTCGCGCTGGGATTTCGCCAGATCGTTGCGGGCCGCTTCGAGCTTACGCAAATAATCGTCGTTCACATCGCCGGTGACGTAATCTCCGTCGAAAACAGCGCAGTCAAATCTGGGTATTTCCGGATTGCCTTCGGCCGAGGCGGCAATGAGGTCTTCGATATCCTGGTACACCAGCCAATCCGCCCCTATGGCATCGGCCACCTCCTCCACGGTCCGGCCGTGGGCGATCAATTCGGTGGCCGAAGGCATATCAATGCCGTAGACATTGGGATACTTCACTTCCGGTGCAGCAGAGGCAAAAAAGACTTTTTTCGCTCCCGCGTCCCGCGCCATCTGAATAATCTGCTGGCAAGTGGTGCCGCGCACTATGGAGTCGTCCACCAACATGACGTTTTTGCCGCGGAATTCCAGGTCAATCGGATTGAGCTTCTGCCGCACGGACTTTTTGCGCTGCTGCTGTCCGGGCATGATAAAAGTGCGTCCAATGTAGCGATTTTTCACCAACCCCTCGCGGAACTTCACGCCGAGGCGCTGCGCCAGCGCTTGCCCTGCGACCCGGCTGCTGTCGGGAATCGGAATGACCACGTCGATCTCGTGGTTGGGCTTTTGCGCAAGAATTTTCTCCGCCAATCGCTCGCCTTGGCGCAGCCGCGCCTTGTAAACGGAAACACCGTCCATGATGGAATCCGGCCGGGCGAAATAAACATGTTCAAAAATGCACGGGCTCAGCTGCGTGCGCTCCGCGCACTGACGGGTGAAGAGCTGGCCTTCCACGTTGATATAAATCGCTTCGCCGGGCGCCACGTCGCGCAGCAGTTTGAAGCCCAGTACGTCCAGCGCCACACTCTCTGAGGCGATCATGTATTCTTTGCCGAGATCCGTAATGCGTTCGCCGAACACCAGCGGGCGGATGCCGTTGGGNNCCAGCACCAGCGGGCGGATGCCGTTGGGATCGCGGAATGCCAATACGCCGTAACTGGCGATCATGGCAACCACCGAATAGCCTCCGCGCACCCGTTTGTGCACACCCTCCACTGCCTGAAAGACGTCGTCCTGGGTCGGGCGCAATTTACCCTGGGATTGCAGCTCGTGGGCGAGCACGTTGAGCAAGACTTCCGAGTCGGAATCCGTGTTGACGTGGCGCAAGTCCGCCAGGAACAACTCTTTGCTCAATGTATCGGTGTTGGTGAGGTTGCCGTTATGGGCGAGCGCAATGCCGTATGGGGAATTCACATAAAACGGCTGGGCGA
Source organism: Marinagarivorans sp. UBA5870 (assembly GCA_002432555.1). The sequence continues at coordinate 4,989 of DJFO01000248.1, read as the reverse complement.
GTGCCGGGCCGGAACTGCCCGCCGTGGGATAGCGCACGTGGCCTATTCCCATATTTCCCACCAAGCGCTGCATGTGGCGGGTACGGAAGACATCGCGCACCAGGCCAACCGCTTTCTGCTGCGCCATCTTGCCGTTATGACAAGTCATGATACCTGCGGCGTCCTGCCCCCGGTGTTGGAGCATGGTTAATGCGTCGTAGAGAGCGACGTTAACATTACTTTTGCCCACCATTCCCACAATGCCGCACATAGACTGATTTCCTCAGGGATTTGCTGTACTAAAGAGTTGCCGCAGCCAGAAGACCAAATCTGCCGCCGCCGTTCGTGCCCAGCCCTCGAAGGCGAGAAAGTCGGGAATCAGGACGGACTCGGTCCACCACGGATCCTGGTCAATAGAAATAATAGGCGGGATCATCAGCAGTATGGCCAGCACCACCACAAACCCGCGCAACAAGCCAAACACCATGCCCAAAATGCGATCCGTGGAAGATAGGCCGGTCATTTTTACCAGTTCACCAATCAGGTAATTCACCAGCGCCCCCACCACCAGGGTGGCGACGAATAGGGAACTGAAGGCGACGATCTGCCGCAGCGACGGTGTTTCAATCTGGTTCACCAGCAGAGAAGCCAAGGGGTCGCGGTAGGTGACCGCTATCAGTATCGCTATGACCCAGTTGGCGACCGAGAGAGCCTCTTTGATCAATCCCCGCATCAAGCCGAACAGGCAGGACACCACAATAATGCCGAGAATGACCCAATCAGCCCAGTTGAATGACACAACAAAAATCCGGTTACTTCGCGAGGGGCGATTCTATCAGAGGCGTCGCCTAAGGCGCACCCGCCGGGTTTTCAAATTCGCGCGCCCAACGCCAGACCTCCGACGCGGCAACTATGGACCGCGGGAAAAAGCAAAAGTCCGACCTTGCGGTTAAATTTTAATCGGGCGTGAAAGGCAGGACCAATGCCTGCAGACCGAAGCGTAACGCAATCGCCTCCTTCTCCCGCAGCAGAGCTTCCTTATCCAATTTGGGGCCCACGTAAACCCGATTGACGGTGCCATTTTTATAGGCCATGGCCCGGGTATACGCCGGGAAACCCTCGGCCGCCAACTTCTTCCGCAGGTCTTCCGCGTGGGTCTCCTGGCGGAAGCTTGCAACCTGCAGCACCCAGGATTTGGGCGTGCCGTCCGGCGCCAAGCCCGGCGGCTCGGGTGTTGGCGGTACCGCGCGTGTTTCATCTGGAATATACATTTCCGAGGGCGGCGGCGCCGCTGCAAAATCTGCGGGTGTGGCCGGCGGTTTGATCTCCACCGTGATGATCTCGGGCGCGCGGGGAATTTGAGAGGCGCGATCGACGGGCGCCATGGGATCTCGGTCGAAGAGCACGGGCAAAAAGATCACCGCCAGCGCCAGTAGCACCAGGGCGCCCACCAGACGCTGTTTCAATCCGTCATCCAGGGGCTTCATGCCGGCTCGCCCGTCTTTAAGTACCGGGTTGCCTCGGCAACCGTATAAAACGAACCCGTCACCACTATGGCGCCTTGCGATGTGGAGCTTAGAGCCGCATCCAGCGCCTCGGCGACGGTCGCAAAACTCTCGCTGCTACTGCCGGTGGGCAGCGCTGCGCGAAGTTGCGCGGTCGCGGCCGCCCGGGGCAAATCCGGCACGCTTGCCAAGTACCAGTGATTCACCAAGGGTGCCAGGGGCGCGAGCGAATCCGGCAGATTCTTATCGCCCATCATGGCGACGACCAGATCAACCGGAGCGTTTGGTAGGCGTTCGCGCAGCTGTTGCGCCAGGTGCGCCATGGCGGCCGGGTTGTGCGCAACATCGAGATAAACTGGACGGTGCCCTGCCATCACCCTTTGCAGTCGACCGGGCAATTCGAGCCCGGCATACGCGCTGGGCGCCAGCGAGTGCGCGTCGAGGCCCAGTAGGTAACCAACCTGCAGCGCCGCCGCCAAGCTGGGCTTGGGAAGTTGAACCGCCATAGCATCGAAACGCCGATTGCCCAACCAGAAGGCCGTGCCTTGTTCAGTCTCGCTGTAGCCGAAGTCGCGGTCGATTTGGTAAAGCGGACACGCTAGCCGTTCCGCCGCTTGCAAAACCGTCTGCGGCGGCGCCGGGTCGGCGCAGACAAGCGGTGTGTGGGGGCGGCAAATGCCCGCTTTCTCCCGCCCTATGGACTCCCGGTCGGGTCCGAGCCACTCCACATGATCCAGGGCGATCGAAGTGATGACCGCCACTGTGGGATCCAACAGATTCGTCGCGTCCAACCGGCCGCCGAGGCCCACTTCCAGAACCCAATAGGGCAAACGCCGTTCAGCGAAGAGATAGAGAGCCGCAAGGGTGCCGAACTCGAAGTAAGTGAGCGAGATGGAGCCGCGCGCGGCATCTATGGCCGCAAAGGCGCGGCAGAGGTCGGCGTCCGTCGCGAATTCACCATCGAGCTTGATGCGCTCGCGATAATGCAGAATATGGGGCGACGTGTAGACGCCGCACGCGAGGCCTGCACAACGCAACAAGGCGGCGAGCGCAGTGGCACAACTGCCTTTGCCATTCGTGCCGGCGATAGTGACGATTTTGGCCGCCGGAGCAAGCAGTCCGAGGTGCCCGGCCACCTGGCGCACCCGGTCCAGTCCCAAATCTATGGCCTGGGGGTGGCAGCTTTCCTGCCACTTCAGCCAGTCGTCGAGACGGGTGAAGCGCACCGGGATCAGCTCGCGTCCGGCGCCGGCAGTTTCAGCAACTTCGCCACTACGGAAGCGAGGCGATCGCGCATTTCCTTGCGGTGCCAGATCACGTCTATGGCACCGTGCTCGAGGAGAAACTCAGACTTCTGGAAGCCCTTCGGCAATTTCTGCCGGATCGTCTGTTCAATGATTGCGGGCCCGGCGAAACCCGCTCGGGCGCCCGGCTCGGCCGCGTTAATATCGCCGAGCAGCGCCAGACTGGCGGAGACGCCACCGTAGACCGGATCGGTCATGACAGAAATATAGGGAATGCTCTGCTGTTTAAGACGCTCGACGACCGCGCTGGTTTTGGCCATCTGCATCAGGGAAATCAAAGCCTCCTGCATGCGCGCTCCGCCGGTGGCGGAAAAACAGATCAGCGGGCGTTTTTCCCGCAGCGCCACCTGCGCCGCGCGGGTGAAGCGCTCGCCCACTACGTAGCCCATAGAACCGCCGTGAAACGCGAATTCGAACGCAGCCGCCACCACCGGTATGCCTTTGAGGGTGCCTTTCATGGCAATCAAGGCGTCTTTTTCCCCGGTTGTCTTTTGCGCGGACGACAAGCGCTCCTTGTATTTTTTGACGTCTTTGAATTTCAGGCGATCTTTGGGTACTACGTCCGCGGCAATTTCCTCCCGGCCCTGCTCGTCGAGAAAAATGTCCAGGCGACGCCGCGCGCCTATGCGCATGTGGTGGTCACACTTCGGGCACACGTCCAGGCTTTTTTCCAGCTCCGGGCGGTAGAGTACGGCTTCGCATTTGGTGCACTTTTTCCAGAGGCCCTCGGGCACCTTGCTTTCACCCTTGCGCTCGGATCGCACCACGCTGGGAACAATTTTTTCTAACCAACTCATAGTGACAATGCTCGTTGTGACAATGCTCGTTGAACCCGCTTTCGCCGCGGGAGAGAAAGTTAAGCGGACCGCTGATCCAGCGCCGCGCGAATCGCTGCGACCTTGGCGGTCAGACCTTGCAGGATCTCCGCCTGCGCAGCGCCCGATCCCATGATTTCCACCAGGGCGCTACCGACCACTACGCCGTCCGCGTAATCGCCCACGGCGCGGGCCGACGCCCCGTCTTTGATACCGAACCCCACCAGCAGCGGCAATTGACTGTAGCGCCCAATCAGGTCGAGTTTGTCCCTGACAGAGGCGAGATCCAGGTGGCTAGCGCCCGTCACGCCCTTGAGCGACACGTAATAGATAAACCCGCCGGCAAGTTCGCTTACCTTCTTAACCCGCGCCTCCGAAGAGGTGGGTGCAAGGAGAAAAATACTTTCGAGGCCGTGCTGCTTCAACAACAGGTGCAGATCGCCTGCCTCTTCCGGCGGCAAGTCTACCGTCAGCAGACCGTCGACCCCCGCCTCCGCCGCCGCCTGGGCAAACGCGGCATAACCCATGCGTTCCACTGGGTTGGCGTAACCCATCAAGACCACCGGCGTGTGCGCATTGGTCGCGCGGAATGCTTTGACGAGTGCCAGGGTCCCGCGCAGGCTCGTGCCGTGCTGCAGAGCACGCTCGTGGCTTTTCTGGATCACCGGTCCCTCCGCCATGGGATCGGAAAAGGGCACGCCGACTTCCAAAAGGTCCGCCCCTGCAGCCACCAGGGCGTGGAGCGCGGGCAGCGTCGTTTCCGGCAGCGGATCGCCGTTGACCACGTAGGTGACGAGCGCCTTGCGCCCCGCCTGCTGGAGCGCCGCAAATGTTTCACTTATGCGATTCATGTCAGACCTCAATGCCGTCGATTTTCGCAACGGTCAGAATGTCCTTGTCGCCGCGGCCGGAGAGATTCACGATCACTATGCCGTCCGGGTCCATCCTGGCCGCCAGCTGTTCGCCGAAGGCGACCGCATGGGCGGATTCGAGCGCGGGCATTATGCCCTCTACGCGGGTCAGCTGACGAAACGCGGCCATGGCCTCGTCGTCCGTGATCGCCACGTAGTTGACCCGGCCGAGGTCCTTCAACCAGGCGTGTTCCGGCCCGACGCCAGGATAGTCCAGGCCCGCCGATACGGAATGGGTGTCGATGATCTGCCCGTTTTCATCTTCCATCAGGTAGGTGCGATTGCCGTGCAGGACACCCGGCACCCCATCGCTCAGGGGCGCCGCGTGGCGACCCGTTTCCAAGCCGAGACCGCCGGCCTCGACGCCGTACATGGATACCGAGGTGTCTTCGAGAAAAGGGTGAAACAGACCTATAGCATTCGACCCGCCGCCGACACAGGCCACCAGCGCGTCCGGCAGACGGCCGGTTTGGTC
>DJFO01000388.1:10390-10628 GCA_002432555.1 Marinagarivorans sp. UBA5870 | reverse complement strand
GCCGGAGTCGAAGCCTGTGGATGCACCCCACGCGGAAACGGGCAAGTAGGCGCGGCTGCTTTTTTGCGCGGTTATGCCGAAGCCGAGGATGTTCACCGTGCAGAAGGAAACTCTCGGTCGAGACGCACGTCGAGCGCGCATTTGCCAGCGAATTCCAGGTGTCTGGGGAAAATGGAACAGTCGCTTTCCTTTTATCACTCAGTCCGCGGTGTGTTTCGAGTAGCCTGCTGTAGCGCCG